>JANMRJ010000606.1:0-1017 GCA_031370985.1 Acidimicrobiales bacterium | reverse complement strand
GATGTCGTGGAAACGGACGCCGACTGGGAGACCGGCGACGGCCAAGGCGGGCTTGAAGTGGCGGCGGTAGAAGTTGTGGTGGCGGAGTGGTCCGCCGCCCGGAGCGGTGAAGACGAAGTCCTCCGGCTTGTGCGGCGCCCTCGCCAGGTACTGGCCCAGTTCCTCGGCCAGAGTTCTCGGGATCGGCACACTCCGGCGCTCGAACGTCTTGGGAGGGCCGTACACAAGGCCATGCCCGGTGACCTCGGCTACCGATTCGGCCACGTCTACCCGGGCCCGAACGAGATCGAGCCGACCTACACGTAGGGCCCCGATCTCGCCAGCTCGCAGCCCAGTCAACGCAGCGAAGCGGACGAGGAGCCCATACTCGGCTCGGCGCATGGCGGCGGCCAGCGCGAGCACTTCGTCCATGGTGAGAAAGGCCATCTCGACGGGCTCGGAGCGGGCCAGACGGATCCCGGAACAGGGATTGGCTCGGAGCGCTCCTCCCTCGATAGCGGCGGCGAGGACAAGGCGAAGGATCTTCCGGGCGGAACGGACGGTCCCGGGCCCGGCGCCGCCTGCGCGCAGGTCGGCGAGGTACTGGCGGACGTGGGCGGCGTCGATGCGACCGATAGGCCATGCCCCGAAGTGCGGCAGAACGTTGACCCTCAGCATCGATTCGTAGCCGACCTGAGTCTTCAATCGAAGATCCCCCGTGCTGGCCAGCCACTCCGCCGCCCAATGATCGAACTTGCTGCGAGCGAGCGCCGGTTGGAGATAGTCGCCCCGGACGACGTCGGCTTCCACCGTCTTGGCGAAGGCCCGGGCCTCGTCTGCTCGCCGGAAGGTCCTCTTGCGAGCGCGTCCGTTGGGATCGCGGTAACGAACGTCAAAGGCAACGCCCTTGGACAACTGCCGCTTGCCGATGGACGCCACGGCGCCTCCTCGAAATCATGCACGAGGGGACCGATGGTCCGAGGCGCTGAGCGCAGTTCTCCCAGGGTAGCCAACCTTCGGAGCAGCGTTGGCTACGGG
>JANMRJ010000591.1:0-1594 GCA_031370985.1 Acidimicrobiales bacterium | reverse complement strand
CCGCGCAGGACGGCGTGGGTGTCGTCGCAGTCGTTCACCGCAGCGTGGGGCTGGACCTGGTCGGGCGGGTCGTCGGGGAACGACAGATCCTTGGTCAGCCCCTGCACCACGTCGATGCGGAACCCGTCGACGCCCCGGTCCAGCCAGAAGCGCAGGACATCGCCCATGGCTGCCGCCACCTCCGGGTTGCGCCAGTTCAGGTCGGGCTGGGTGGCGAGAAAGAGGTGGAGGTACCACTGGGCGGTGGCGTCGTCCCAGCTCCAGGTGGCGCCCCCGAACGCTGCCTTCCAGTTGTTGGGCCGCCCGCCGGTGCCTGTGCCGGCGCCGTCGTGCCAGATGTACCAGTCACGCTTGGCGCTGTTCTTTGAGGCGCGGGCCTCGACGAACCAAGGGTGCTGGTCGGACGTGTGGTTCGGCACCCAGTCGACGATGACCCGCATGCCCAGGGCGTGGGCGTCGGCCAGCAACCGGTCGAAGTCCTCCAGGGTGCCGAAGAGGGGGTCGACATCGCAGTAGTCGGTGATGTCGTAGCCAAAGTCGGTCATCGGCGACCGGTAGAACGGGCAGACCCAGATGGCATCGACGCCCATCCACCGGAGGTGCTCCAGCCGGCCCCGCAGGCCCTCGAGATCGCCGACGCCGTCGCCGCCAGCGTCGGCGAAGCTCCGGGGGTACACCTGGTAGAAGACCGCTGACCTCCACCATGGGGCGCCGCCGGGCGTCACTTCCGAGCCTGGGCGGGGGAGCGCTGTGGTCAGCCGCCGGCCGGCGTCGGCCGCAGATCGACCCGCAGGACCAGCACCCCGTCCTCCAGGGCGCCCGTGGCGTCGCCCAGCATGGCGAAGTCCTGGTAGTCGAGCTGCATGCGCTCGACGAACCGCCGGCGGTCAGCACCTTCGAGCGGCGGGACGCCCCTGCTGCGCACCGCTTTGGCCCGTTCGCGGAAGCGCGTGACCATGGCCTCCACGTCGAACGCCGCGTCGCCACGTTGGGGATCCTGGGTGCCGGTCATCGTGGAACCAACGCTAGTCGTGGCGCGCCTGTAGAGTGTCCACGCACGGTCGGCAGGACGAGTTCGGGAGCACCCAGGTGAAGAAGGGACGGCACCGGCGCTTCGAGGAAGCTCGCGCCCTCAAGCGAACCACAGAACCCAGGGTCGAGCCGTGCCCCGAGTGCGGCGCCGTGCCCGGCGACGAGCATGCAGCGTGGTGCCTCTACGAGGAGGATGACGACGGCGAGGACGAGGGCGCTGACGGCGATGGCGATGGCGCTGGCGATGGCGACCCGACACCCTAGGCTCCGCTCGCTCCACCGATAGGTGCATTGAACATCTATTGGTTCCTGACTCGGCGTACCCCAGAATGGCGCCGACAAGGGGGTTTCCTGTGGCCGATCGTCTACGCCTGAGCCTGTACTGCCCCGGTTGACTTCCGGGTTACCACCTGCCGTTCCTGGCGGCAGCGGCGAACGGTCTGTTCGCCTCGTTCGACCTGAACGTCGACATTCTCGATCCCGCCGGCGGGCCGGAGAACATCAAGCGGGTGGCGGCCGGCGGGTCCGACTTCTGCCTGACCAGCGTCACCCACTACCTGAC
>JANMRJ010000585.1:0-1319 GCA_031370985.1 Acidimicrobiales bacterium | reverse complement strand
GGATCCGTACCGAGGTGGCCCGCATCGTGGGCGAGGCGCGCTCCACCGACTCCGCGGAGGACAACGCCCACGGCCTGTTCGGTCTCGACGAGCTCCCCGCGGCCCTGTCCACCCGCAAAGGGCGCCTGGCCCGCCTCGAGGGGCGGGGCCGACATCCGCTACGTGCAGGAGGTGTTCTCGACGCCGAGGCGTCGCAGGAGCACGACCGCGAGCATGACGGCGAACCGAGCGACGGCCCGGGGCACGGTCGGGCGCCGTCGGAGCGGCCCGATGGGCGATGACCGCCCTGTCCCGCCGGCCGGGTCCCTGGTCCGCACACTCGCACCCGTGGTGGGCGCCCGGTCGCGGCGTCGCCACCAAGCTGGGAGGTGAGGGCAGAATGGAGGCCATGAGCATCGGTGAGGACCTCCTCGACCTGCGCCGACGGCGGCGCCGGGCCGGCGACCCGAGGCTTTCGCCTGCCGGTCGAGAGCTGTTCCGGCGCATGACCAGCGGCGATCTTGCCGAGGAGTTCCAGGCCTCCTTGGACGACATCGTGCTCGCCGACCCGCTCCTGGGCGGCCACACCATCGACGACGACGCCTGAGCGAGCTCCGTCGTGGTGGTGATCGACGAGTACCTGGCCGTGCGGGTCCTCGGCGGCAGCTGGCCCGAGGGACTCCCCGACGATGAGTTCGTCCTGCCGGCATCACGCCACTGGCGCCTGCTGCAGCGGGTGCACGCTCCGGGTGGCGGCCAGCTCTCCCAGCTCCTCGCCGCCCTGCCCGGCGGCGACCTCGACGTGGTCCGGCACCCTCACCCCGAGGTTCTCCAGGTCCTCGACCCTCGGCCCCTGCTCGATGACGCCGCGGCCATCGCCGCCCACTACGCCGCCGGCGGGCTGCTCATCGGCGAGACCCTCGCCGCCGGCCTCGCCCTGGGCCGACAGCTCTGGTTCGGAAGCGAGCGCAACGTCGGCCGGGCGCTGTCCCGCATCGCCGACGATCTCGGCATCGCCGTCCACGTCGTCGCCTGAACCGCCGTCCTAAGCGCCCGGATCCCCGCTACGGCTACGCCCAACCTGCGCGACCCGCCACGGGCGTCCGACAACAGCCGGGCGGATGACCACCCAGACCGACTGGCTCTCCAACGTCACCACCTTCACCCCCGACGCCGACTCCAACCTGTCCACGGTCGCCCTGCCGCCCGCCGCTGGGCTGGTCGACACCTGCGGGTTCGACAACGCCGGCCAGCTGATGAGCGTCATCGACAAGGCGGGCGCCAACGTCATCAGCCAGCTGAACTACACCCGGGACAACGCTGGCCAGGAGGCCTCGGTG
>JANMRJ010000567.1:0-1340 GCA_031370985.1 Acidimicrobiales bacterium | reverse complement strand
CGGCCGGGCTGCGTGACCGATCTCGCCCCCGGCGCGATGGGCGCCGACATGCGATCGCTCCTACCACCGGTGCGTGACCAAGGCGAACGCAGTACCTGCTTGGCGTTCGCGGTCACGGGCGCACACGAGTTTGCACGAAACGCCGGCACGCCGGTGACCGAGCACCTGTCGGAGGAAGCGCTGCACTGGGGATGCAAAGTGGTGGACGGGAACTGGGCCTCGGGGACTCGTTTCAGCTCGGCGGCCGTGGCAATTCGAGCGACAGGCCAGCCTGTGGAGGCGTCCTGGTCGTACGATCCGAATCGGGCAGACGGATCGCGCTACGACCCACCGACCACGCCGACGGCGGACTGGTACACCTCTGGACTCGGGCCGATGTCTCTCAACCTGGATGATCTTCGGGCTGGCATCGACGGGTGGCCGTCCGGTGCTGCTGGGCCTTACCGTGATCGACACCTTCTTCGTTCCGACGGCTGCTGGCCGTATCGAGGTGCCGGCGGGAGCCAGCCCGTGGCGCGGCGGGCACGCTGTAGTGGCGGTTGGGCATGACCCGAACGCATTGCTGATCCGCAACTCGTGGGGATCGACCTGGGCCATCGGCGGATATGCCTGGCTTGCCGACGAGTACATCGAGCGCTATGGCCGCGGCGCGTGGGTCATCGACGGCTCGGCGGGCGCCACAACGCCGCCCTCGGGCGTGTCAGACGTAGGAGAGATCTATGGAGCTGGCTGACTACCAAGCTCAGGCGCAGGCGACCGACCAGTTGCCAGCTGGGGGTCCGTACGCCCTGATGGTCCCCCTGCTGGGCATGGCAGGCGAGGTCGGGTCGCTCCTTGTCGAGTTCAAGAAGCACCTACGCGAGGGCGACGCGCACGTTCTCTTCCCGGACCACGTCGCGGAGGAGCTTGGCGACATCCTGTGGTACCTGGCCAACACCGCGTCGAAGTTCGACCTGAATCTCAGCACCATCGCGACGAGTAACCTTGCGAAGACTCGCGACCGCTGGCCACCGGAGGGCAGTGTCGACGGGTACCAATTGTTCGACGAGGACTACACGCCCGTCGAGCAGCTTCCCAGAGCATTCACCGTCGAGATCACGGACGGCGCGGGGCCAGGAGGCAGAAACCGAGTACACGTCACGATCGACGGCGTTGAGGCTGGCGACCCGCTCGAGGACAACGCGTACGACGAAGACGGGTACCGTTTTCACGACGTGTTCCACCTCGCCCATGCGGCGAAGCTCGGATGGTCGCCAGTCTTGCGCGGCAAGCTCCTAAAGCCCAAGCACAAGCGGGAGTCCATGCCCGCCGTCAACGAGGTCGAGGACGGCGGCCGAGCG
>JANMRJ010000565.1:0-2407 GCA_031370985.1 Acidimicrobiales bacterium | reverse complement strand
TCCACTCCGACAGGATCACGCGAGCCTGGGTCACCTTGCCGCGGAAGGCAGATCCGGGAATCGCGACGGCGCTCATGCCGCCTCCTCGCCGGCGGCCGCAAACTCGAGCTCACCGCGGGTCAGGTCCATGAACGCTTCCTCCAGCGATGCCTGGTGGGGCGTCAGCTCGTGGAGCACGATCTTCTGAGCGGCCGCGGCCTCTCCGATTTGCTCGGCCGTCAGCCCGCTCACTTCGAGCAGGCCGTCCTCGGCGTCGGTCACCGTGGCACCGAGGCCGGCGAGGATCTCGCGCAGCGCCGCTGTCTGTGGTGTGCGGACGTGGACGAGCTGTTTCGACGCGCCCGCGAGGAAGTCGGCGACGCTCGTGTCGGCGATCAGCTTGCCGCGACCGATCACGATCAGATGGTCGGCGGTCAGCGACATCTCGCTCATCAGGTGCGAGGAGACGAAGACCGTGCGGCCTTCCCCGGCGAGACTTTTCAGCAAATTGCGAATCCAGTGGATCCCTTCGGGGTCGAGCCCGTTGACCGGTTCGTCGAGCATCACCGTCTGCGGGTCGCCGAGGAGCGCAGTCGCGATGCCGAGCCGCTGACCCATGCCGAGCGAGAACTGGCCGGCACGCTTCTTCGCCACGTCGTGGAGGCCGACGAGGTCGATGAGCTCGTCCACGCGACTGCGCGGGATGCCGTGCGTCTGCGCGAGCGCGAGCAGGTGATTGCGTGCGGAGCGGCCGGTGTGCACGGAGCGCGCTTCGAGCAGCGCGCCCACCTCGTGCAGCGGCGCGGGGTGGTCCCGGTAGTGCTTGCCGTTGACGGTGACGTTCCCCTTCGTCGGCCGGTCGAGCCCGAGGATCAGTCGCATGGTCGTCGACTTCCCGGACCCGTTCGGCCCAAGAAATCCGGTCACGATCCCGGGGTGGACGTCGAACGAGAGGTCGTCGACGGCGCGCTTCTCCGCGTAATCCTTGGTGAGCCCGCGAGCCTCGATCACCGAGCTAGCCAAGCACGCGGTTTCTGAAGGTCTTCTGAACGTCCGGACGTGGCAAGCTGACCGGGTGAAGCTGACGGTTTCCCTGGGGCTTGCGTGCATTGCGCTCGTGGCCCTTCCAGGAATGCTCTCGACAGCGGCTTCCGGACGCTCGGCTTCGGTTCGGGTGCTCCATTTCGTCGATCGCTCTCGCACGATCCGGCTACCGGATGGAAATCACGTCCCGCGGCCGGTGACGACCTACGTACGTGTCCCGGCTTCGGGAACGGGGCCCTGGCCCCTGATCGTCTTCGGTCACGGCTATGCGGTTACCCCGGGCATCTACGCCCAGCTGTTGCAAGCCTGGGTGCGCGCGGGATTCGTCGTCGCCGCACCGCTCTTCCCGCTCGGGAACAAGTACGCGGCCGGTGGTCCGGACGAATCGGACATCGTCAACCAACCGCAAGACATCAGCTTCGTGATCTCGCAGCTGCTCGCGGCGAACGCATCGCCCGCGAATCCGCTCCACGGTCTGATTGACGCATCGCACATCGCGGTCGCAGGACAGTCCGACGGAGGCGAGACAGCGTTCGCCGCGGCCTACCTCCCGCCGTACCGCGACGCGCGGATCGACGCGGCCGTCATCCTGTCCGGCGCACGGCTGCCCGGCTACGCATTCCGCTTCCCGATGTCGAGCGTGCCCCTGCTCGCGACCCAAGGCCTGGCCGACCGGATCAACCCCCCGCCCTATACGTACGAATTCTACGAGGCGGCTCGTCCGCCCAAGTTCATGCTCACATTGCCTGGCGCTGGTCACCTAGGGCCCTACACCTCTCAGCAACCGCAGCTGGGCGTCGTCGAACGCGTGACGACGGCGTTCCTCGATCGCTACCTGAAGCACGGCAGCACCCAGGCGATCGAGGCCGCCGGCACCGTGCCCGGCGTTGCGCGACTCTCCGCCCGACCCTAGGACTGCGGGTAGCCGCGACCGCCTGGCAGACCGTCAGGCGTGGTCGTGCCGGCCACCCAGGATGTCGGCGAAGCGGTGGTGCGCCCGCTCGAGGCGCGACGTTGCCGGATCGAATCGCGCGCGGGCGCGCTCACGTTGCTTGGGGCCGTAGAAGAGTTGCGCCCAGATCGACCCGGGCCGGGCGAGGCGGTAGGCCGCAACGATCCCGACGGGCGGCGCGAAGATACTCAGGAGCCCGAGCGTCAGCTTCCCTTTCAGACAGGTGACGACCGAGAGCACGATGCTCAGGATCACCACTCCGAAGCCGATCAACCGTGGGATCTCAGTCTGGTCGTGGATGCCGAACGGCGAGATGCCCGTCAGCAGCATCAGGCCGAGGAGCGTCCAGATGATGCTGACCTCGATCGAACGGCGGCCCTCCGGCGTCCAGTACACATCGCGGAGGTGCACCGTGAGGGCGAACTCGTCCAG
>JANMRJ010000507.1:0-4750 GCA_031370985.1 Acidimicrobiales bacterium | reverse complement strand
TCGCGCAGGGGGTCGCGGACGAGGAGCTCGGTGGCGGCAAGCCGGGCACCCAGGGTGTCGCCGCGGTCGAGGCGGTGCTGGGCCAGCGTCGCGAGGATGTCCTCGTACAGGTCGGACAGCCGCTCGCGGTCGGCCGCGAAGCATTCGTGACCGAGGCCCTCGAGCAGGTCGCCCTGATACAGGCGCAGGGCGCGCTCCCGGTCGTCCGGAGCGTCGCTCGATGCGAGCCGCTCGAACCGATCGACGTCGAGTTCGAGCGGGGCATCGCGGTGCAGTCCGATCGTGTCCAGGTCGGATTCGAGCCACTGATCGGGATCGAGGCCCGCGGCCGTCAGGCTGGATCGGATGAGCCAAAGCGCCTGGCGGAGGCTCGCGGCCGAGGGAGTGCCCGCCTCGGGCCAGAGCTCCGCGGCAAGCGTGTCGCGAAGCCGAGGGCGTGGTCGAAGTGCGAGCAGCGCCATCAGGGCCTGGGCGTGCCGGCCACCGATCCGAACCGGGACGTCGCCGGCGAGGACATCAAGGCGACCGAGGAGGCGAATCGCGAGCGCGTGTCGTTCGCCCATGAGACCCCTCCCGATGTGCGACGGCTGCGCCCGGCATTCCCCCCAGAGGCCGGGCGCTGCCGTCCAGCGGACCGCTGGTCCCCCCAGGGTCCAGCTGTCCGTCACCCCCGGGACGGGCAACCCCTCGTCCGTCCCCTTCGGCATGTGTTCCCCGAGGGTCACGCCACCGATGAGCAGATGCTCGTCGTGCGTGCGACCGTCGGGTGAGCGTGGCGGCGACAGCCGACGTGTCGGCCAGTTGACACCCCGTCAATGAACCCTTGCCGGATTCGCTGATCGGACACCACGACATCCGCGCTCGTGCGGCGCCGGTACACTGACGCCCATCGTGCCGACCGCCGTCCTCGCGTTCGACTTCGACCCGCTCCTGCGCCTCGGGGACGGCGCCGTCCGCTGGGAGACGGTAGCGATCGCCGTGGCGATCTTCGCGAGCCTGGTCCTTGCCGGAGTCGCCGCCCTGGTGACCGGCCTCCGGGTTGACGATCTCCTGTTCGTCGTCCTTGGGCTCGTCCCGGGTGCGGTCGTCGGCGGACGGCTCGGATACGTCCTCCTTCATCCGGCATTCTTCACCGCCGTGCCGGGCCGGATCCTCGATCCGGGCGTGGGAAGCCTGGAGTTGACGCTTGGCGTCGTCGGTGGCGCCGTGACGGGCTCGCTCGTCGCCCTGATCCTCGATGGGCGGCCGGGGCCGTGGCTGCGAGTCGCGACCTTCCCGGTCCTCCTCCTGGTCGCACTCGGCAAGCTCGCGATGGTCCTCGGCGGCACGGGTCAGGGGCTGCCGACGAGCGGCGATCCGGCAACTGCCTACCTGGGCGCCGGACCGTGGGCCTCGCTGGGACCGTCGATCCCGTCGATCCCGTCGCAGGCCCTCGAGGCATTCGCCACCGCGATCGTGCTGATCGTCGTCGTTCTGGCGTCGCTCCTGCCACCGCTCCGGCGCGCGGACGGGCGACTGTTCCTTCTCGCCCTAGCCGGCTGGGCCCTCGGCCGGGCGATCGTGTCGTCCACGTGGCGCGACCCGACCGTCGTGGGTTCGCTCCGGGCCGAGCAGCTGATCGATGTGGCCGTCGCGCTCGGTTCACTCGTCCTTGCGGTTGTGCTCGTCGCGGTTCACCGCGACGGCGGGGCGGCGGCCGACAAGCCTCCTGGCCCGCAGGAGGCTGGCCGGCCCGAAGCAACGAGGATGGTCCGGGCCGACTGATCGGCGGGCGGTCCGTCGACCGTCCGCACTTCGGCGATCAGTCGCCAGCGGCGCGTGGCGCCGTCGATCCGGCGTCCTGGCCATCACCCCGTTCGGCCAGCGGAGCGTCCGGAGCCGGCAGTGCGAGGGCCGCGAGGGCCGCCGACAGGCGCTGCTTCGCGCGTCGAATTGCATCCTCGAGTGGCTCGTCGAGAGCGGTCGCCGTGGCCACGACCAGCCGGAGGGGCGCCTCGAGCGCCTCGAGGCCCGGCTCGACCGTGGACCGGATCCGGCGGAGGTAAGCCCGCGCGGCGAGCTCGCCCGTCGATGCCATGACGATCCGGAATCGGGCGCGCCCGTCGCCGGTCACGATGTCGGTGCCGCGCGCGGCGCTGCGCAGGGTTCGCTCGACCATTGCCAGCGCATCTGACACGGCGTCCGACTCGACGAACGTCCGGTGCGAGGTCGGGGTCGTCGATCGGGAGCCGGTGCGGCCGATCTCGTCCGGGAGTCCGGCGACCGCGACGAAGGCAACCGTGGTGGCACCTCCGGCGGTCGCGGCGACATCGTCGACGGGCGTCGGTTCGTCGCCAGAAATCGCATCGATCCCGCCGAGGAAGGTCTCGATCGAGCGGCTGACCTTCTCGTGGTCGTCGTCGAGATTCGGCAGCGAAAACCGACGTCGGCCGCGTCGCGGTCCGGCCGGGGGCACCTCGGACGCATCGGACGTGTCGATCGCGGCGTCCTTCGCCGTGCGGCGCCGGCGGGGCGCAGGAGGTGCCGGCGCGACACTGCCCGTCGGCGGCGGCTTGACCGGCGGCGCGGGCTTGACCGGCGGCGCGGGCTCGGTGACCGGCGGTTGCCCGACTGCCCGTGACGGTTCGGTCGACGACGCCGGATCGGAAATCTTCGGCTCGTCGCCAGTCGCCGGTCTGGCGGCCACCGGCGGATCGAAGTGCGGCATCGCGGCCGCTGCCCGCCCGGCCGCGATCGCGCGGCGCACCCCATCCGGCAGCGGGTCATTGACGGCAACGGTCTCCGCGTCGCCCGCGCTGTGCGGGCCGGGGACCGGGCTTGGTCGCGTGCGCGGCGCGCCGGCGTTCAACGACGGCCGATCGGCATCGAATTGGCCGCGCCGCATGCCCCGGATCGCGAACGCGACGAGCAGCGCGTTGGCAATGAGCGTCAGGACAAACAAGGGCACAAGGAATTCGGCGGGCAATTCCGACCTCTCCGGCGAGGAACTTCGGGGTCGCCCCGAGTCTAGCCCGGATGACCGGAACGGACGGAGCCGGCTCCAGGGCGCTGTCCCCCGGCCGATCTGAGGAGGCTGCCCGGCGCGTCTCGCGGGGCCACGCCCGGAGCTCTGCGGCTCAGTGGCCGTCGGCCCTCGCAAGCCGGCGGACGACGAGCAGGGTGAGGTCGTCCGACGGCTCCGCCCGGCCCCGGAATGCCGTGACATCGGCCACGACGGCATCGACGATCGCGCCCGCAGGCACCCCCACCAGCCCGCCGAGCAGTGCGCGGAACCGCTCCTCCCCGTAGAACGGCCCATCCTCGGATCGGGCCTCTGTGATGCCGTCGGTGTGGGCCACGAACGCGTCGCCCGGCTCGAGGACGAGCTCGACCGATGTCGCTTCGAGGTCCGCGACCATGCCGATCAGGCGGCCCGGCGGAAGGAGGATCTCGAGCCGGCCGTCCGCACGCAGGATGTGGACCGGGTCGTGACCGGCGCGGGCGAGGACCAGTCGCCCGGTCGCGGGATCGAGGACGGCATGCGCAACGGTCACGAAGAGTCCGCTTGCCCGCTCGTCCACGAGGATCCGATTGACCCGGCGCAGGGTTTCGGCGGGATCGTCGCTGTGGTCGGCTGCGGCGTGGATCAGGCCGCGCGTGTCGGCCATCAGGATCGCGGCCGGGATCCCCTTGCCCGTGACGTCGGCGACGACGAGACCGATGCACTCCCCGCGGTCGCGCAGGCGGAAGACGTCGTAGAAGTCGCCGCCGACCTCGCGGGCCGGCTCGTACGCGCTGGCGACCTCCCAGCCGTCGATCGCCGGGAACCGGCGAGGCATGAGCGAGATCTGGATCCGGCGGCCGATCGCCAGCTCCTGGTCGAGCGCACCCCGCTCGACGAGCTGGCCCTGCAGGCTGGAACGCTCGATCGCGACCGCGGCCTGGCCTGCCACGGACGCGACGAGCCGGCGGTCGCCGGCGCTGAACTCCGCGCCGCCCGCCTGCCGGCCGAGAACGATCGTGCCGTGGTGGCCGTGGGCCGTCCGCAGGAACGCGGCGAGGATCGTCCCGAAGCGGTCGTCCGACGGGATCCCGATCTCCGCGCATGAGCCGATCGCGGACCCCTCGGCGCGGAGCCGCGCGATCACCGGCTCCACGCCCGCGCGCAGCGCCGCCACGAGATCGACCGAGCCGCTCGAGGCGAGGACCGTGCGATCGTCGGGCCCGAGCACGAACCCAACGGCGGGTCCGAGCGGGCGCCCGATGGCCGAGAGGACGCGGCCCGCGATGTCGGCCGGATCGACCGCTGATGCGAGGGTCTCCGACAGGCGCGCCAGGAGCGAGAGCTCGCGCAGGTCGTCGATCGCGGCAGCGGTCACGGCACGCCGGCCGCTGCCTTCGGTCGCAGCGAGCTCGATCGCCCGTCCGACCAGCTCTGCGAGGGATCGCGCGACGGCGGCGTCGGGGGCCCGGACCGTAACGATCCCTGCCTCAGATCCGGCCACCACCAGCGGCCGCGTTGCGGTGACGAGGAGCTCAGCCGGCGGCCCGCCCGCCGCCGGTTCGATCCGCGCGATGTCGGCTCCGGCGCGATCGACGACCCAGGCGGCGAGGCCCGGGCTGACCGCGGTCGCGGCGGCGAGCAGCGCCTCGAGGCCCTCGGGCGCGATCAGGCGGGCGAGCCTCGGGACGCCCACCGCGATCGACCGGCCGCGATCGACGCGGGTCAGGCGGTCGTCGCTGCGGCGACGGCCGCCGCGCGATCGGCGTG
>JANMRJ010000501.1:0-3637 GCA_031370985.1 Acidimicrobiales bacterium | reverse complement strand
GACTGCTGCTCGCCGTCGGCCGTCTGACCGCCGGAGTAGTGCGAGCAGCGCGGGACGCGGCCGTCGCCGGAGCGCCCCTCTGGCGGCGGGTCACGGGTGCTGCCGTCCTCTCCTGTGCCGTCGCGGCGGTGCTGACCGGTCCCAAGTTCCCCCTGTCGGTGTCGACCATCTACCAGACGGTCGGGACGGAGGTGGTCGTTGCCGTTCCGGGGAGTAGCAGCATTGGGGTCGGCACGGAGGTCCAGCTGCGGCGGGCCGGCGTCGTGCTCCACCCCGTGACCGCCCACGGGCAGGTATGTGGCGCGGAACGCACGGAACAGGTGGACCGACACGCGGGCAGCGCTATCGTGTGGTCATCGGGCTCGTCGGTCGACTCGGTCCGCCGCCGGGTCGTCCCGGTCTGCGTGGCCGGCGCCGGCAGTTCAGGGCTCGGTCGCTCCGACCCGGAGGGTCTGGCCGTGCTGAGGAACGGCTCGGTGTCGTTCGGGGCGTGGCTGCGATTCACCTTCTTCGAACCGGCCCGCGCCCACCTCCGGTGAGGATGCCAGCGGGCCGTCGACCCGTCAATGGTGGTCCCCGGGTGGGCGGCGCCGTTTGTCCAGAGGCCAAGGCTGGTGCTAGATGGAGCGCATGAGGCGGCGTGGGGGCCGGCTGACCGGTCTCCTGGCCAAGGCCCTCCCACGGGGTGAGCTCGGCCGGCTCCTCGACCAGCTCAACCAAAGCCCCGACGACAAACCCGAGAGCCGCATTGCTATGGCCAACGCGGCTCTGAGTCTCGTGTCCCGCCACGACCGGCCAGACCTCTGGGCCGGTCTGAATGGCGTCTTGGGCGTCGCCTACCTCAACCACATGGCGGGGGAGCGAGCCGACAATCTCGAGCGGGCGATTGCCTGCCAGCGGGCCTCCCTCGAGGTCTTCACCCGGGAGGCGGCGCCACAGGAGTGGGCAATGGCGCAATCGAACCTGGGCTGCGCCTACGCCGATCGCATGGCCGGTGAGCGGTCCGACAATCTTGAGCGGGCGATTGCCTGCCAGCGGGCCTCCCTCGAGGTGTTCACCCGGAAAGGGGCGGCGCAGGAGTGGGCCAGGGTGCAGTCGAATCTTGGTATCGCCTATGCCCAGCGCATTTCGGGTGAGCGGGCCGACAACCTGGAGCGTGCTGTCACCCACTGCCTCGCCGCCCTCGAGATCGCGACCAGGAGGGCGGCGCCACAGATCTGGGCGGCGGCGCAGTCGAACCTCGGAGTCTCCTACAGAACGCGCATGGGCGGAGAGCGGGCCGACAACCTGGAGCGATCCATCGCGTGTCACCTGGCCGCCCTCGAGGTCTTCACCCGGGAGGCGGCGCCGCTGAGGTGGGCGACCGTGCAGTCGAACCTGGGTGTCGCCTACACCGAGCGCGTGGCGGAACAGCGCGCCGACAACCTGGAGCGGGCCATCGCCCACTGCCTAGCCGCGCTTGCGGTCTTCACCCGGGAGGCGGCGCCACAGGAGTGGGCAATGGCGCAATCGAACCTGGGTGCCGCCTACGCCGATCGCGTGCCCGGAGGGCGCGCCGACAACCTGGAGCGGGCTATCGCATGCCACCACGCCGCCCTCGAGGTCTTTACCCGGGAGACTCTGCCAAGGAGGTGGGCCACCACGCAGATGAACCTGGGCGCTGCCTACACCCAGAGAATCGCCGGAGAGCGAGCGGACAACCTGGAGCGGGCCATCGGATCCCACCAGGCCGCACTCCAGGTCTTCACCCGTGAGGTGGCACCACAGGATTGGGCGATGGTGCAATTGCACCTGGCCATCAGCTACACCCGACGAATGGCCGGAAAGCGGGCCGACAACCTTGAGCGGGCTATCACCTGCTTCGGGCCAGCGTTGGAGCTGTTCAGCGTGGTTGGCCAATGGGACCGGGTTCGGTGGGGTGCCGCGGGCCTGGGTCTGGCCCATGTCGAGCGTGAGGAGTGGACCGCTGCCGCCTCGGCGTTCGAGCGGGGGGTGGCCGCCGGCGAGGTGCTGTATGCCACCGGGGTGCTGGGCTGGTCCAAGCGGGCCGAGCTGGCCGACACCAGCCTGCTCGTCGGCCTGGCCGCGCTGGCCCTGGTCTGTGCCGGACGCCCGGACCAAGCGGCGATAGTGGCCGAGCAGGGCCGGGCCCGGGAGCTCGGCGAGGCCCTCGACCGGGACCGAGCGTCGCTGGCCGAGCTGGCCGAAGCCGATCCCGAGGCCCATTCGGGCTTCGTCGCCGCAGCCGGCCGGCTGCGGGCCCTGTTCGGGGCCGAGCGCGCCGACCAGCTGGCGCCAGCGGAGGCGGGCCGCCCCCACCACCCGGGCCTCTCGGAGGTCGACCTGCGGGCCGAGACCGAGGCGGCCCGGGCCCAGTTCGGCACCGCCCTGGCCCGCGTCCAGGCCCGGCCCGGCTTCGAGCGGTTCCTCGTCCCCCCCGACTGGGAGGAGCTGGGCCGGGCGGTGGAGCCGGGCTGCGGGCTCGTCTACCTGGCCCCGACCAAGCTGGGGACCGCCGTAGTGCTGCTGCACCGGCCCGAACCCGACGCCGAGGTGGTGGCCGAGGCCCACGTGGCCGACTTGGCCACGGCCGACCTCGACGATGTTCTCACCCGCCGGGACGGCGATGGGGTCGTCGTCGGCGGGTACCTGCCCTTCCAGCTCGGCCAGGACCAGGCCGGCCCTGACCTGGCCCCGGCCCTGTCGGCCCTGGGGCCCCTGGCCCAGGTGGTCGACGGACTGGTGGTTCGCGCCGGGCTGGACCGGGTGGTGGTGGTCGCTGGGGGGCGGCTGGGCCTGTTCCCCCTGGCCATATGCCCGTGGACCGAGGGGCCGGGCCGGGACCGGTGCCTGGCCGATCGGGCCACGGTGTCCTACGCCCCATCGGCCCGGGTCCTGGCCCACGCCCGGCGGGCGGCCGCCGCCTGCGAGCGCTCCGCCGGCCCGGTGACGGTGGCGGCCGCGGCCTACAGCCCCGAGCCCGACGGGGCCGGGGCCCTCGTGAGCCGGCGCCATCGGGGCGCCCACCTGCCCTGCGCCCCGGTGGAGGCCCGGATGGCGGCCAGCTGCTTCCCCCGGGGCCACCCGGCGCTGATCGGCCCGGCGGCCACCGTCGAGGCCGTGCTGGCCCTGGCCGGCACCGCCCGCTTCGTGCACCTGGCCTGCCACGCCGGCTACGACGCCTCCCGGCCCCTGGCCTCGGCACTGGAGCTGGCCGACGGCCCGCTCAGCCTGGCCCGGCTCATGGACGGCCAGGAGCTGGCCGGGGCCCGCCTGGTCGTGGCCTCGGCCTGCCAGAGCGGCATCACCGGGGCACTGGAGCTGCCCGACGACGAGGCCCTGGGGCTGCCCACCGGCTGGCTGCTGGCCGGCGCCGCCGGCGTCATCGCCACCTTGTGGCCCGTCGACGACCTGGCTGCGGCCCTCGTCGCCGCCCGTTTCTACGTCGAGCTCGGCCCCACCGCCGGCCCCGTCGACCCGGCCCGGGCCCTGGCCGGGGCCCAGGCCTGGCTGGCCCGGCTCGGCACCGCCGAGCTGCTCGGACTGCTTCGCCGAGCGGGCCGGGCCCCCACGCCGGCCAACCCCCTGGGCGGGCTCGACCCCGCCCTGGCCCGGCGCCTCATCGAGCACTTCGAGG
>JANMRJ010000500.1:0-1621 GCA_031370985.1 Acidimicrobiales bacterium | reverse complement strand
TCCGTAGGCGTCCCACCACGCTCGCTGGAAGGCCCACGACGAGAACGGGGTCGCCGCCGGATTGCGAGCGGCGAGGCGGTCCCAGGTCGCGCGATCGATCGAGTCGAACGGCCGTCGCTCGACCCGGAGGGCGGCCGCCGAGGCCGTTGCGTCGTCGTTGCGTTCCGGTGTCCCGGCGTCAGTCGAGCCCGGACAGGCAGGCTCCGCGTTCGGAGCGTGGATGGTCACGGTTCGAGGATAGCACCGGGTACGCAATTCGATTGCGGACGCAACGGGCGTGCGCCCGCGGGGCCCGGGCGGCGGTGGGCGGCGCGGCCCAACGTGCCCTTCGCGCGTCGACGCGCCTCTTTTTGTCAAACGAATCTCACCCGGTCGCAAGGCGCGATCCCCGCGAGCGGCGCGAGTCGGCAGGCACGATTTGGCGGCAACTTCCTGCCAACCGACCGCAAGGCGTCCGTTTGACAACAACCGGGCGGCTTACGACCGCCTGGCGTCCGTCTGACAATTTTCGCGGCGAGCCGTCAGGTGGGCGCGGGCCCGTGACTCAGCGCGCCGCGCGTTCGCTGGCCCGGTCTGCTGTTACACCAACTCTAGGGACACCAACCGCCGTCAGCGGGGAGCGACAGGAGCAGCCCGGGCCGGCGGGTGCGGCACGCCGAGCTTACGGAAATGGAAGGTGAGCCTTCGCCTCGACGACGTTGATCCTCGCCTTCTGTCTGGCCAGCTTCGAGACCCAGTTGTGGTCATTCGTGACGAGGTGCCGAACCTGGGTCGCGAGGCCGGTCCCCACGATCAATGCATCGGGCGGTGCGAATCGATCCGCCGCTCGGATGTGCGCGGCCTCCTGGGCAACCTGCAGGTCGACTGGCGCGCATTCGAGATTTGGATGAGCGCGCAGGAACGCGAGGACCGTGTGGTGTCCGGGCGGCGTCGCCCGGAGCGGCCGGATCAGGATCTCCATGACCGTGATCATCGACACGACTGCCGGGTTGCGTCCGGTGGCAACGAGCTCGGTCAGGACGTAGCGAGCCACCGGGTGGGTCGCATCGGACGCGTCGAGATAGGCGGCGAGGATCGTCGTGTCGAGGAGGAGGCGATCACCCGCTCCGATCGCGCCGAGGAGCGAAGCCTGAGACAACGAGGGCTACTCGCCCCAGGCGTCGCGCTCGCCCCGGACGAAAGCAAGCGTCTCGTCGGTCGTGCCGAACATGCCGGTCAGGCTGCCGGCGAAGTCCCTCGGCAGGCGCCGTGCCCGGACGACACCGGGCTCAGCCGGATCGGCCTCGAACAGCAGGATGTCGTCGCTCTGCGCCTCGAGCGCGCGAGCGATCGGCTCAGGAAGCGTCAGCTGGTTCTTGTGACGGAGGCGGGCCTCCGCCTCGATTGGCCGGTCAAGGATTGCCATGTACGGTCTCCCGTGTGCGACGGAACCGTATCCGGTTGGACGATGACCGTCAAGGTACGACCGCGCCGATGCGTGTGGGACAGCCGCGCCGGGCGACCCGTCAGCGGGCGAGCGACTGGAGGTAGCCCGGACCCGCCTGGGGCACGTTCGGGTTGAACAGCCGACGGAGAAGGAAATACTCCGGCAGCGGGTGATCGTCGGTGATCAGCGGGCCGG
>JANMRJ010000482.1:0-1740 GCA_031370985.1 Acidimicrobiales bacterium | reverse complement strand
GACCGAGTCGCCGGCCTTGCCCGCGGTGCTGGAAAGGTTGAGGGTGGCCAGGTTGGTGCAGGCGAAAGCCGCGGCGCCAGCGATGACCGATGCCGCGGCTGCGGCGCCGAAGACGGATGTGACCTTCTTGCGGAGGTTCATGTCGTGATTGCCCACCTTCTGTTCGGTGCGGGACGCAGAATGCTCCCGCCTTGCTGTTACCGGGCGTCATTGTTCCACCCTCGCGCGAATCATTCAATAGGTGTGAACTAAGTATACCGAAGCCGCATCTATATGCCGTTCGCGTACACAGACTTTGCATCGTTCCCGACCTGGGCGGATGGGCAAATGGCCTGGTAGATGTGAGATGCACCTATTGAGCGGCCGTCCGTGGGGAATACAATGCAGACGCCGAGGTCGGGGGGTCTCGCGTCATTCCTCCCTGCTTTTCGCCGTTGGGAAAGATGAAACCGATCCGTGCCGTTCGGCACGAGTTTGAATTCTTCAGCCGAGGAGGCAGCAAGAGATGAAGCAGGTACGCAGGTGGGCATTGGCAGGTGTGGGATCGGCTGCGGCAGGCGTGCTCATGGCCGCTGCCGCCTTCGCGTGTGTGTCGGGCCCGGTCGTCAACCTCTCGACCATCAACGCCAAGGCTGGCCAGGAAGTCGGGATCAAGGGGACGGGGTTCCAAGCCGCCAACCAGGTCCAGATCCGCTGGAACGCCCTTGACGGCCCGGTCCTCACCACCGTCGCCGCCCCCATCACCGGTGGCACCCTCGACGCCAATTTCACGGTCCCTGAGGGCACCAAGGCCGGCAGCTACGTCGTCATCGTCAACCAGACGAAGGCCGACGGCTCCCTCAGCCTGTCCCCGATCCGCGCCGTCATGAACGTCACGGGCGAGGCCGGCACCAACCCCGTCCTGGGCGCCCCTGCCGCCAGCACCGACACCGCGGCCCGGGCCAACGGCCTGGCCCGCACTGACGACTCCATCAGCGCCGGCACCCTCGCTCTCGTCGCCCTGGGCGTCGGCGGCGTCGGCATGTTCCTCGCCGGCATGGCTGCTCTCTTCGCCGGTCGTAAGGGCACCGCTCCCGCGGCGGCCAAGGCCCGCAGCTAGCTAGGACGTACCCGGAGCGTCGCCCCCGGGCGACTCCACCGGAAGAACAAGTGGCCCCCCCGCTCCGGCGAGGGGGCCACTTCCATGTAGGGCCCGCCACGTCCGGTGCCTGGGCCTAGAAATGAACGACCCCCTCGCCCGATGCGGGGTGGTCGTTTCGTTTTCCGCGCGCCCGGACGGGGCGCCTGTGGAGGTAGTGCAGGCTCTTTCCAGCCCTGGTCACCCAGCGGCCGGTTTCATCCTGGGCGACGAGGCGGCCAGTGGCGGAAACCGGAAGAACTGACGAACCTGTCATCCGCACGACCTGGCGGAGTGAGATGACTCTTGGGCTACACCTCCCGCTCCCGGTAGATGGCATCCAGCCACGGGTAGCCGGCTTCGACCTCGGTCCGGATGAAGGACAGCTCGTCGGCTGGGAGGCGTAGCTGATCGAGCCGGGTCAGGAACTCGGCGCGCAGCTCTTCGACCGACCGGTAGCCATTGCTCCAGTGCTGTTCGGCCAGACGCCAGCAGCGCAGGATGGCCCCTTCACGGGTGGCCGTGACGGCCCGCAGGCTCTCGGGGGAAAGGTCATCGAGCTTGGTGGAGAAAGTCAGCCAATTCCCGTCCTCGTCCAGTTCCTTCGGGCCGAACAGGTCGAC
>JANMRJ010000481.1:0-6154 GCA_031370985.1 Acidimicrobiales bacterium | reverse complement strand
GACCGAGTCGCCGGCCTTGCCCGCGGTGCTGGAAAGGTTGAGGGTGGCCAGGTTGGTGCAGGCGAAAGCCGCGGCGCCAGCGATGACCGATGCCGCGGCTGCGGCGCCGAAGACGGATGTGACCTTCTTGCGGAGGTTCATTGCAGGTTGCCCACCTATCTGTGAAGGGGTGCATCGCACCCGTTTCTTTCTCCCGCCATAGTGCCATAGCGGGCTGAGGACCGCAATAGGGACGCCTGATCTATACTGAAAATAACAATAGATGCGAAGTACGTCTACATAGAATGCCCTGCCACAGACCTGCACTGATGCAGTTCGACTCTAGTCAAGGTGCTCATTAAAACGAACGGTGGGCTAGGATTCGGGGTGTGGACACCGAGCGATCACGGGCGGTACTGGTCACCGGCTGCTCCAGCGGTATCGGGAAGGCCACTGCGGCGGTGCTGGTCCGGGCAGGGTGGCCGGTCTACGCTTCGGCCCGCCGGCCTGAGGCCCTCGCCGGCCTGGAAGAGCTCGGCTGTCGTCCTCTTCGGCTTGATGTCACCGACGACGAATCGATGACGGCGGCGGTCGAGCACATTGCCGCAGAACACGGCGCGGTCGGGGTGCTTGTGAACAACGCCGGCTTCAGTCAGTCCGGTGCGGTGGAGACGGTGGCGCTGACCCAGGCTCGCCGCCAGTTCGACACGAACTTTTTCGGCCCCGCCCGCCTGACCCAGCTCGTCCTTCCCGGCATGCGGGCCCAGGGCGGGGGGAAGGTGGTCAACATCGGCTCCATGGGCGGCCGTCTCACCTTTCCCGGTGGCGGCTACTACCACGCCACCAAGTACGCCCTCGAGGCCCTGAGCGACGCGCTCCGCTTCGAGGTCGCCGGGTTCGGCATCGACGTGGTGCTGATTGAGCCGGGCTTCATCCGCAGCGGGTTCTCCGAGGCGGCGGCGTCGAGCGTCGACGAGCCGCCGCCCGGCGGCGACGACCCCTATCGCGAGTTCACCGCCGGCGTGCTCGCCTCGACGCGCAACGTCTATGACCGGGGCCCGCTCGCCCGACTGGCCGGCAGCCCCGACGACGTGGCTGCGGTCGTACTCGAGGCGATCACCTCGGCCCGGCCCCGGGCCCGTTACCCAGTGACCGCGTCGGCCCGCCTCCTGCGGGGGCTCCGGCTTCTGTTGCCCGACCGGGCCTGGGATGCCTTCATGGCGAAGCAGTTCGTCCAACCTGGGGGCCGAAATGGATGAGCACCTGGCCGCCGAGGAGCTCGAGATCCGCAAGGTGCAGCCCTACCAGGCCCGCAAGTCGTACCTCTGCCCCGGCTGCAACCAGGACATCGCCGAAGGTCTCGGTCACCTCGTGGTTGTCCCCCTGGCTGCGCCAGAGCTGCGCCGGCATTGGCACCACCCGTGCTGGTCCTACCGGCGCCGGCGCCGACCGGGGCCGGGCTGACGGCACGAGCGGGGCCGGGCGCTACCGTCGTGGGCATGAGCGATGCCCGCGGACCGGCTGGCCCCGACTGGTACCCCGACCCGTTCGGTCGGCACGAACTGCGCTACTACGACGGCACGGCGTGGACCGAGCACGTGTCTTCCCACGGTCGCCAGTCCGTCGACCCGCCCACCGGCGAGGCCAAGGTGCCTACCGTGGGCCGGTCGGCCGACAAGATCCGCGCCGACGTGTCGAAGGCCGGCGGCGCGGCTGGCGCCGGCGGGGGCACGATCTTCACCGAGCCGGTCCTGGTGGTGAACCAGAAGGCCAAGCTGATCGAGGTCAACAACGAGTACGCCATCTTCGACCAGACCGGCACCCAGATCGGTGCCGTCCGCCAGGTTGGTCAGAGCACGGCCAAGAAGATCCTCCGGGTGGTGAGTTCCCTCGACCAGTTCATGACCCACAAGCTGCAGATCGTCGACATGGCCGGCACACCGATACTGGCCCTCACCCGGCCGGCGAAGGTCATCAAGTCGAAAATCCTCGTGGATGACGGCGCCGGCCGCGAGGTCGGCTCCATTGTCCAGGAGAACATGGTCGGCAAGATCAACTTCGGGCTCCACGCCCAGGGTCGCAAGATCGGGGCCATCAAGGCAGAGAACTGGCGGGCCTGGAACTTCAGCATCACCGACGAGACCGACACTGAGGTGGCCCGCATCACCAAGACGTGGGAGGGCCTGGCCAAGACGCTCTTCACGACGGCGGACAACTTCGTCGTCCATATCCACCGGCCGCTGGACGAGCCGCTGCGTAGCCTGGTGGTGGCGTCGGCCCTCGGCATCGACACCGCCCTGAAGCAGGACTCGCGCGGGTTCGGGTGAGACAGCGGCGAGCGGTCCGACGTACGACACCAATACACGAACGGGGAGGATCACCATGGCACTGAACCTGAACAGCATCATGCTGGGGTCGGAGGACTCGAAGCGGCTGGCCGACTTCTATTCCGAGGTCCTCGGTGCGCCGAACCCGGACTGGAGCGACCCGGCGAGCGGCTGGTTCGGCTTCCGGGCCGGCGACGGGTCGCTGGCCATCGGGCCGCACAGCGAGGTCCATGGCGCCAACCCGCAACCGGCGCGGATCATGCTCAATTTCTCGACCGCTGACGTGAAGGTCGAGTTCGACCGCATCAAGGCAGCCGGTGCGGAGGTCGTCGCCGAGCCGTACGAACCCGGGGAGGGGATGACGATGTGCACCTTCGCCGACCCCGACGGGAACTACTTCCAGCTCTCGACCCCATGGGAGCCGGCGACGCCGTAGGTCACCTCAGCGGGCCCGCACGGCCAGGTCGCCCAGGGCGGCCATCGGCCCGACGACGATCAGGAGGTCACCCACGGCGAGCACCGTATCGGCCCGGGGGGGCACAAGCAGGGTGCCGTCGGGGCTGCGCACGGCCATGATCATCACCCCGTCGTAGGGCGCCGCCGCATCCCGAACAGATGCGCCGGCCAGGGGCGAGCGCTCGCCTACGATAAGTTCCTCGATCCGCAGGTCCGGGGCGACGCTCACCATGTCGACGAACTCCAGCATCGCCGGCTGGAAGGCGAGGGCGGCCATACGAGTGCCGCTCAGCCGGTAGGGCGACACCACACGGTCGCTGCCCGCCCGGCGCAGGGCCTCCACCGACTCAGGGCTCGACGCCCGCCCGATGATGAAGAGATCGGGGTTCCGGGCGCGGGCCAGCAGGGTGATGTAGACGTTCGAGGCGTCCGAGTCGACGGCGCAGAGCAGGCCACGCGCCCGGGAGATCCCGGCCTGCTCCAGCACGTCCTCTCTGGTCGGGTCGTCGAGCAGGTACAGGACGCCGGCCTCGATCATCTCCGCCTCCCGGGCGGGGTCGACCTCGACCACCACCACGCCGGCGCCCTGGGCGGCCAGCTCCTCGACCGCGGCCTGGCCCACGCGCCCGAAGGCGCAGACGATGTAGTGGTCGCGCAGCGCGTCGATCCGTTGCCGCATGGTCCTCCTGCTCAGCGACCGCCCAAGCTGACCGCTGATCACCAGGCTCGTCAAGACCGCCAGCAGCGTGAAGGCGGCGGTGAAGCCGATCACGATCAGCGACAGCGTGAACAGCCGGCCAGCCGGGTCGAGCGGCTCGATCTCGCCGAACCCCACCGTCGTGAGCGTTGTCACCGTCATGTAGAGGGCGTTGAGGACGCCGAAGTCCTCGATGACGATGTACCCGACCGTCCCGTAGACCAACGAGAACCCCAGCGCGATGACCGGCAGCCGCACCGGCGAGGCCAGCAGGCTGTCGCGGAGGCGATGCCGCTGCCGGGGACGGGCCATGGCGCATTGTGCCCCGAAGAAGGGGCCGGGGCGCCTCTACACTGGACCGGTGTCCGTCGGCGTTACATCGGTGCCCCTGAAGTCCAACGACGCCTGCTGGTGCGGGAGCGGGCGGAAGTACAAGCGCTGCCACAAGGCGTCCCAGGCGCCGGTGCGCCCCGGCCGGCAGAGCCCAACCCGCACCGTGCCCGAAGGAATCGTCCGGCCGGACTACGCCGACACCGGCGACCCTGGCACCTGGGTCGAACCAATGGTCC
The DNA here is from genome assembly GCA_031370985.1 of Acidimicrobiales bacterium. Classification (GTDB taxonomy): domain Bacteria; phylum Actinomycetota; class Acidimicrobiia; order Acidimicrobiales; family AC-14; genus CADCTB01. Next base: position 2,126 of record JANMRJ010000481.1, on the reverse strand, counting down.
GCCCGCCCGAGGTCATCGCGGCCCTTCGTCGGGCGTCACGGGCGGCGGCGGAGGTGCTGGCGGTCGTGGGCGCCGCGGTGCGGCCGGGGATCACCACTGACGCCCTCGACGCCCTGGCGCACGAGGAGTGCGTCGCCCGGGGCGGATACCCGAGCCCCCTGAACTACAACGGCTTCCCGAAGTCGCTGTGTACCTCGGTCAACGAGGTCATCTGCCACGGGATCCCCGACGACCGGGCGCTGGTCGACGGTGACATCGTCAACCTCGATGTCACCATCTACCTCGACGGTGTCCATGGCGACACCAACGCCACCTTCGGTGTCGGCGAGGTTGACGATGTCTCCCGCCGGCTCGTCGCCGTGACCCACGAGTGCCTCCTCGACGGCATTGCTGCCGTCCGGCCCGGCCGGCCCATCTCCGACATCGGCGCCGCCATCGAGGCCCGGGCCCACGCCGGCGGCTACGGCGTGGTGCGGGCGTTCGTCGGCCACGGCGTGGCCCGCAAGTTCCACGGCCCGCCCCATGTGCCCCACCACTTCGACTCGTCGGCCACCACGGTCATGCAGCCGGGCATGACGTTCACCATCGAGCCGATGATCACCCTCGGTACCTGGCGCCACCTCATGTGGGACGACGGCTGGACGGCCGTCACCGCTGACAAGCGCCGCACCGCCCAGTTCGAGCACACCCTCCTGGTGACCGACGCCGGGGCGGAGATCCTGACCGTCGCCGGCTGAGGACGGGGCGACGGTGGCACCCCGGCTCCGCAACGCCCGCCGACGCCGGCCAGCATCTTGCGGGAGATCCCACGGATGTCGCTGTGGCGGAAGTCGTCTGGCCGCAGGGGCGCTACCCGACAGCTCGGCCGCAGGATGGAAATGCCGCCGACGGAAGCCGTAGCCGAGGGCAAGGTGCTTCCGCTCCTGCTGGAGCTCAAGGTGGCCGGGGCGTTCATCCGCCGTTCTGCGTGGTGTTCGACATCATGCTCACCGCCTTCATCGCTATCCGCTTCTGACGCCGGTCGCGCTCAATGGGCGTGGGGGCCAGTCGGTCGCGGCGCTTCGAGGCGGCCACGCTCGCCGGCCGGTGGCCCTACTGCCCGGCGATCGAGCGCAGTGGCATCCTCGGCCCGTGCCGGGGGGCGGCGCCGGCACCGGCGCCGATCAGGCGCAGGACCCGGCCCCGGTGGCCGCGCCACGGCTCCAGCAGCTCCAGCATGCGGGCGTCGTCGCCCCGGGGCTCGCCGGCGAGGGCCCAGGCGACCTGGTTGGGGAGGTGGTAGTCGCCTACGCTGACGGCGTCGGCGTCACCCAGGGCGACGAGGGCGACCTCGGCCGCAGTCCATGGGCCGATGCCCGGCAGGGCGGTCAGGCGCCGGCGGGCGTCGTCGGGCGACATGCCCACTGTCTCCTCGAGCCGGGCCGCGTACCCGCAGGCTCCGACGATGGTGTCGGCCCGCTTGCGCTCGACGTTGCAACGGTGGAACGTCCACGACGGCGTGGCCGCGAGGACGGCCGGCGCCGGCGGTACCCTCAGGCTGGATCCGGCCGGGCCGGGCGGCGTCTCGCCGAGGGTGCGGACGAGCCGGGCGTAGGACCGGCAGGCGTCGAGGCCGACCACCTTCTGCTCCAGGATGCTCGGCACCAGCGCCTCCATCACCGCCCCCGACCGCCCGATGCGCAGGCCCCGCAGCCGGCGGTGCAGCTCATCGACGACACCCGGACCCGGTTCGAACCCGGCCTCGTCGTCATCCGCGCCGACCAGCGCCCCGAACGCCTCCAGCGCCGACTCGCGGCCCGGCCCCCACGCCGCCATGGTGACCGTGCCGTCCGCCGCCGAGGTCCGGATGTGGGTGGTCGCCGGCCCCTCGGGTGTGCGGGTGGCTCGCCACACGCCAGCCGGCTCGAACCGAACCGACGGGTCGGAGCGGCCCCGGCGCAGCGGGAACAGGGTCAGCCGCAGGTCGACCGGCAGGGCGGGCGTGATGGTCCGCTCGCGCATCGGCGGGAGCTGCATCTACGGGAGCTGCATCGACTTGGTCTCGAGGTAGGCGTCGAGGGCGTGGCGGCCGAGCTCGCGGCCGTAACCCGACTGCTTGTAGCCGCCGAAGGGCGCCAGCAGGTTGA
>JANMRJ010000435.1:0-3814 GCA_031370985.1 Acidimicrobiales bacterium | reverse complement strand
CGATGGTGAACTCGGTGTCGCACATGTCCCGGTAGTGGCGTTCCAACCGGTCGAAGATCCCAAGCAACTCGTCGTAGATCGACGGGAACAGCCGCTGCATCTCGGCCAGCTTGAGGGTGTTGCGGATGCCGGCGACCACGTCCTCGCCCTGGGCGTTGACTAGGAAGTCGCCGTAGGCACCGTCCTCGCCGGTGGCGGGGTCACGGGTGAAGCCCACGCCCGTTCCCGAGTTGTCGTCCCGGTTGCCGAACACCATGGCTTGCACGTTCACCGCGGTGCCCAGATCGTGGGGGATGCGCTCGCGCGTGCGGTAGGCCACGGCCCGGGCGCCGCCCCAGGACTGGAAGACGGCCTCGACGGCCCCCCGCAGCTGGTCCATGGGCGACTGGGGAAAGGCGGTGCCGGTGTGACGCTCGACGATGGCCTTGTAGTCCTCGACCAGCTCGGCCAGCGTGTCGGCCGGGATAGCGGCGTCGGTCTCGACGCCGGCCCGCTCCTTGGCCTTCTCGAAGTGGGCCTCGAACGGCTCGCCCGGCACGCCGAGCACGATCCGGCCGTACATGGCCACGAATCGCCGGTAGCTGTCGTAGGCAAAGCGCTCATCGTCGGTCTGCTTGGCCAGCGCCCGCACCGACTCGTCGTTGAGGCCGAGGTTGAGGACCGTGTCCATCATCCCGGGCATGGAGAACTTGGCCCCCGACCGCACGCTGACCAGCAGCGGGTCGGTGGCGTCGCCCAGGCGCTTGCCCATCGCCGTCTCCAGCGTGTCGAGCTGGGCCGCCACCTCGGCGTCGAGCCCCGCCGGCCACCCGCCGGCCAGGTAATCCCGGCACGCATCGGTGGTGATGGTGAAGCCGTGGGGCACGGGCAGCCCGAGCACCGATGTCATCTCGGCCAGGTTGGCCCCCTTGCCCCCGAGCAGGTCCTTCATGCTCATGGGCGACTGCGTGTGCGGGTGGTCAAAGGCAAAGACGTAGGTCACAAGCTCTCCTGGACGCGGCGAACAACCCTTCAGCGTAGTTGGGTGTCCCTCGTCGGTCCGGTGGGCACGCCGCCCGCCGGCGCTCAGAACGACGGCAGCACACTGCAGAGATCGCTCCGTACCCGGCGTACACCGCCGCCGCGGACCGATCGTCGAAGACCAGGTCCGCTCCGGACACGAACACACAAATCAGCGGGTACCCGCACTCGATGGCTCGGAGGCGTTCCCGCTTGGTCCCAGTCGACGAGCACCATCGGCGCCGACGGCGCGGCGCCGAGTGGTGGCGAGGTTGATCTCGCCGTGCACCAGCCGTCCGGAGGGAGCCGCTCGATGCAGGCCGCCCGTGCGAGCAACGCCACGTGGCTGCGGGGCGCGGGGAGCGCCGCGCCGACGGACACACCCGTCAACGGCCTCGCCGCCCGCCGCAGGTGCCGTGGTCAGGCCAACCGGGCCCGGAGCTCGGCGACTAGGCCGTCGATCGGCACCCGCTCCTGCTCCAGGGTGTCCCGGTCACGGATGGTGACCGCCCGGTCCTCCAGGGAGTCGAAGTCGATCGTCACGCAGAACGGCGTGCCGATCTCGTCCTGGCGGCGGTAGCGCCGGCCGATGGCCTGCGTCTCGTCGTACTCGCACATGAGATGGGGCTGGAGGAGCTTCAGCACCTCGCGGGCCGTCGGGGTGAGCGTGTCCTTCTTGGACAGGGGCAGCACCGCCACCTTGTACGGCGCCAGCTTCTTGTGCAGGCGCAGCACCGTGCGCTTCTCGCCATTGACCTCGTCGGTGTCGTAGGCCGCCAACAGGAATGCCATCATGCTGCGGCCCACGCCGGCCGCCGGCTCGATGACGTGGGGCACGTAGCGCTCGTTGGTCGTCTGGTCGAAGTACTCCAGGCGCTCACCCGAGAACTTGGCGTGCTGTTTCAAATCGTAGTCGGTGCGATTGGCCACGCCCTCCAGCTCGCCCCAGCCCCACGGGTAGGCGAACTCCACGTCGGCCGTGCCCGTGGAGTAATGCGACAGCTCCTCGGGGTCGTGGTGGCGCAGGCGCAGCTTCCCAGCGGGAATGCCCAGGTCGGAATACCAGCGCAGCCGCTCGTCACACCAGTACTCGAACCACTTCTGGCCGTCTGCCGGCGGCACGAAGAACTCCATCTCCATCTGCTCGAACTCACGGGTGCGGAAGATGAAGTTGCCCGGCGTGATCTCGTTGCGGAACGACTTGCCCTGCTGGGCGATGCCGAACGGCGGCTTCTTCCGGCTGGTCTGGAGCACGTTGGCAAAGTTGACGAAGATGCCCTGGGCCGTCTCCGGGCGCAGGTAGGCGGTGGCGCCCTCGTCCTCCACCGGGCCGACGTGGGTCTTGAACATGAGGTGGAACGGCCGGGCCTCGGTGAGGTCCTTGCTCCCACACTTGGGGCACGTGCCCTCGATCTGGTCCTCCCGCCACCGCTCCTTGCAGTTGCGGCAATCCACCAGCGGGTCGGAGAAGGTGGCCAGGTGGCCCGACGCCTCCCACACCTTGGGCGCCATCAAGATGGCGGCGTCGAGGCCGACGATGTCGTCGCGCTCCTGCACCATGGCCCGCCACCACGCCTCCATCACGTTGCGCTTGAGCAACACACCGAGCGGCCCGTAGTCCCACGTCGACCGGAACCCCCCGTAGATCTCACTCGACGGGAACACAAACCCCCGGCGCTTGGCCAGGTTGACGACCACTTCGGTCAGGTTCGGGGATTCGGTGAGGTCGGGCACGGCGTCGAGCGTAGTTGCCAGTGCTGAACCACCCGCTGGCTTTCCGCCGACCTGGCCCGCCGGCGCTGCGCCTGCTTCCCGCCCGCCGGCGCTCCGCCGACGAGCCAGCCCGACGGCGAAACGAGCCGCCCGCCGGCACGGGCGCTCCGCCGACAAGCCCGCCCGCTGGCTTTCCCGCCCGCCGGCACGGGCGCTCCGCCGACAAGCCCGCCCGCTGGCTTTCCCGCCCGCTGGCGCCGCCTTCGACGACGGCGCCACCCAGGCCACCCGCCGACATCCCGCCCGCGTGACCACCGGCTCGGGCTAGCTACGCCGCCCACCGGACGATCGCCGCCGCGTCAGCCACCAACTCGGCGATGTCCTCCGGCGCCGCCTCCAACAACCGCCAGCCCACCGCCTCCATCCGGTTCCGCCGCAACCGGTTGCTGCGGAACACCCGCCGGCCGGCGTGCCACCGGAACCCGTCGAGCTCGATGGCCAGGCGGAACTCGGGGTACGCCAGGTCGACCCGGGCAACCAGTACCCCGCCGACCCAGATCTCGTACTGCCGCACCGGCTGGGGCAGTCCGGCCGCCAGCAGCCGGCGCACCACCCGCATCTCAGCCACCCCGTCCGGCAACCCGTCCGCGTTCCATGCCGCCAGTACCGCCGCCAGCGCCCCGCTCCCCCGCCGGCCCGCCGGCGCCACCAGCTCATCCAGCCGGCACAGGCGCCGGCACAGAACGTCGTCCACCGCTTCCTCCAGCGCGTCGCCCCCCACCACGCGGGCGAGGTCCAACACCATCCGCGACGGCCGGGTGACCGGTATCCCGTCCCGCCGCACGCCTTTGACGTCCGCGCACCGGTGGACCCGAGCCAGGCCGTTGCGACCGCTCCGCTCCGGCGGCACCGTGATGTCCAGCGGCCCAGGCCGGAACCCCGACACGCCCCAGAGAACGGCAGCCGACCGGTGCGACACGACGGCCCCCGGCCCGCTGATCAGGCACGCCGCCAACGCCCGCTGCTTCCACGTCATCGGCACCCCGGCGACCCGGTACAGGCCCGCCCCGACCCGCACCAAGCGGCCGGTCGACAGTCGTCC
>JANMRJ010000401.1:0-1823 GCA_031370985.1 Acidimicrobiales bacterium | reverse complement strand
GACCGATATCAAGGGCGCCGGCGATTTCGAGGCCGCGCTGGCCGGTCGCAACCTGCGCTTCGGGGTCCGCGAGCACGCCATGGGCGGGGTTGCGAACGGCATCGCCTATCACGGCGGGTTCATCCCGTACGCGGCCACGTTCCTGACCTTCAGCGACTACATGCGAGGATCGGTGCGCCTCGCCGCGCTGGCCGGCTTGCACGTGATCTACGTCTGGACGCACGATTCGGTGGGCCTCGGCGAGGACGGCCCGACGCACCAACCCATCGAGCACTACGCCGCGCTGCGCGCGATCCCGAACCTGTGGTTCGTACGGCCGGGTGACGCCAACGAGGCCACGGCTGCGTGGGCACTCGCGCTCGAGCGGCGCGACGGGCCGGTGGCCCTGGCGATGACCCGTCAGAAGCTCCCGACGCTGGCGGGTACGGCCGAGCTCGCCCGCGATGGGGTCCGGCGCGGCGGCTACGTACTCCGCAGGGCATCGACGGAATGGTCCGGTGGCGCGCCTGCCGTCATCCTCATCGGGACCGGTTCGGAAGTGCAGCTCGCGATGGGCGCGGCCGAGGTCCTCGAGGCGGAGGGAACGCCGGCGCGCGTAGTCTCACTCCCCTGCTTTGAGCGGTTCGACGCCCAGGACGCCACCTACCGGGAATCGGTGCTGCCCAGGGCAGTCGGGGCACGGGTCACGATCGAGGCGGGTGTATCGCTGGGTTGGGATCGCTATGCCGGCGACAGCGGCGCGGTCATCGGGATCGACCACTTCGGCGCGTCGGCTCCCGCGCCGACGATCTTCAGCGCATTCGGCTTCACGGTCGAGCGCGTGGCCGAGGTCGCTCGGCGGGTCGTGCGCGGCGAGCTCCGCGGCCACATCCCGACGCTCACCGGAGGACACGGCTGATGCGCGTCGGCTTTGCTGCGGATCACGCCGGAGCCGCCATGAAGGCCGAGTTGCTCCGACGACTCGAGGCCGCCGGGCCCGGTCACGACTTCATCGACCTCGGCGGCGACGGCTCCGATCCGACCGACGACTACCCGGACTTCGCCCGCCGGCTCGGCAGCGCGATCCAGGATGGTGCGGTCGACCGTGGGATCCTCATCTGCGGCTCGGGGGTCGGTGTGTCAGTCGCAGCCAACAAGATTCGGGGCATTCGGGCAGCGGTCTGCCACGACACCTATTCCGCCCACCAGGGCGTTGAGCACGACGACATGAACGTGCTGACGCTGGGCGCTCGCGTCATCGGCATCGAGCTCGCGTTCGAATGCACGATCGCGTTCCTCGGGGCGTCGTTCTCTGGCGAAGCGCGCCACCTGCGCCGCCTCAACGAGGTCCTCGCCATCGAGGCCGAGGGCTGACGGGTCCATCTGAAACGGCGCGCGTAGACTGGGTTCGACGTGGTCAAGGCCGGCTTGTGGCGCCCCGTCGGAGGTGGTTCGATGAGCGCTGAATTCGATCTTCGCCTCGCTCCCGCGGACGAGGAACGCCTCACAGCCGTGGTTGCGCACGCTCGCCGGGATGGCTGGGCCGTCAGGCTGATGGATCGCGACACGACGCTCTGGTCCGCTGACCCCGAGGTTCGTGCCACCATGGCCGAGCGACTCGGGTGGCTGGACGCTCCAGCCCACTTCACGGACCAGATCGCCGCCCTCGAGGGCTTCGGCAACGGGATCCGCGTGGCCGGCTTCCGGACTGCGGTCGTGATGGGGATGGGCGGCTCAAGCCTCGCCCCCGACGTCCTGCACCGGACCTTCGGAACCGCCGAGGGCTATCTCGACCTTCGGATCCTCGATTCGACGGACCCCGCCGCGGTCGCCGCCGCCGTGGA
>JANMRJ010000311.1:0-1062 GCA_031370985.1 Acidimicrobiales bacterium | reverse complement strand
CGTCGTCCTGTACGAGGCGGTCCGCCAACGCAGCCTTCCGACCGACCGAGGACACTGAGCGCCATGGAAACGTTCGACTTCGTCATCATCGGGGCCGGCCCGGCCGGCGAGGCCGCCGCCAACGAGGCGCGCGCCCGCAACGCGTCGGTGGCGATCATCGATCGCCAGTGGTTCGGCGGGAGCTGTCCGTTCATCGGCTGCCTACCATCGAAGTCCCTGCTCCACGGAGCGGCCGAGCACGCAGCGAACCCCGCCACGTACTCGTGGGTGCGGACGAGCGCCGCCCGCGACTACATGGTCAATCGCCCGGCCCACGCCGCCGAGCCCGATGACTCGTCGCACGTCGGGCGGCTCGAGACGGTCGGCGCGGTGTGCTTCCGCGGCACCGCCCGGATCATCGGCCGCGGCCGGGTCGAGATCGCCCACGACGGGCGGACCCACGAGATCGGCGGCCGGAACGTGATGGTCGCGGTGGGATCGACCTCGAAGATCCCGCCCCTGCCGGGTCTCGATGGGATCCGTCTCTGGACCAATCGCGAGGCGACCCTGGCCCGCGAGCTGCCGAGGAGCCTCGTCGTGCTCGGTGGCGGGCCGACCGGCTGCGAGCTGGCCCAGGTGTACGTCCGGTTCGGCGTGCCCGTCACGATCGTCCAGTCCGGCGACCGGCTCATGCCGACCGAGCATCCGCGCAACTCCGAGACCGCTGCGAAGCTTCTCCGGCACGACGGCGTCGACGTCCGGCTCGGCGTCCGAGCGGTCCGCGCCCGGGCGGGTGGCGGGACCGACGGCGCGGACGTGATCGATCTCGACGACGGCTCGACGGCCGAAGGTCACGCGGTCCTGCTCGCGGTCGGACGCGCATTCCCGCTCGACGACCTCGGGCTCGAGCACTACGGCCTCGACACGAGCGGTCGGACGGCCTTTCCGCGCGACGGCCGGCTGCGAATCGCGGATGGGCTGTGGGTGATCGGCGACCCGGCCGGCCCCGAGCTCCACACCCACCAGGGCCACTACCAGGGCGAAATGGCGGTCCGGATGGCGCTGGGCCTGCCGGTGATTCCG
>JANMRJ010000265.1:0-5028 GCA_031370985.1 Acidimicrobiales bacterium | reverse complement strand
CGTCGTCGACCACGGCGGCGATCAGCTCGGTCACGTCGTAGGGCTGGTCGGTCCGGGCGGGCAGGAGCTCGGACAGCTCGGGCGCCTCGCGGGCCGGGTCGTCGGTGGGCGCCACCCAGGGCGCCGGCTCGCCGTTGTTGGACGGCAGGAACGACAGGAGCGTGCGCACGTCACCGAGGCAGACGTGGTCGTCCTCGGCCACGAAATGGGCCACGCCGGAGCGGGTGGCGTGGGCGTTGGCGCCGCCGAGGTCCTGGAGGCTGACATCCTCGCCGGTCTCGGCCTTCACCACGTCGGGCCCGGTGATGAACATGTAGCTCGTGTCGGCCACCATGAACACGAAGTCGGTGAGGGCCGGGCTGTAGACGGCGCCGCCGGCGCAGGGGCCCATGATCACGCTGATCTGGGGGATGACGCCCGAGGAGTGGGCGTTGCGGCGGAAGATGCCGCCGTAGGAATCGAGGGCGACGACCCCCTCCTGGATGCGGGCGCCGGCGCCGTCGTTGATGCCGATGAAGGGCGCCCCGACCTGGTCGGCCATGTCCATGACCTTGTGGATCTTCTCGGCGAAGACCTCGCCCAGGCTGCCGCCGAAGACGGTGAAGTCCTGGCTGAAGAGGAAGATCTGCCGGCCCTCGACCGTGCCCCACCCGGTGATGACGCCGTCGGTGTACGGGCGGTTGCCGGCCACGCCGACCTCGACCGACCGGTGGCGGGCCAGCAGGTCGAGCTCGACGAAGCTCCCGGGGTCGAGCAGCTCCTCGACGCGCTGGCGCGCCGTCATCTTGCCGCGGGCGTGCTGGCGGGCGACTGCGTCCTCGGAGCCGGCGTGGATCGCCTCGTCCTTGCGGGCCCGGAGGTCCTTGAGGCGGGCGCCGTTCAGAGGGAGAGACATTCGTTGGGAGATTACCGGGGGTGGTCGAGAGCGGCGATGCGGTCCATGTACCGCCAGGCCCGGAGGCGGGTCACCATGGCCTCGAGGCCCTCGCCTGGACCCCGCCATCGAAGGTCGTCAACGGCGCCCAGCACCGGGGCCTCGCTGCGCAGGGTGGCCAGGTCACGGAACAGCAGCGCCAGGTCTCGTTGGGTGTTCAGGGCCGCCGACAGCCGGGCCGCGCCCCGCACATTGACCTCCCACCGGAAGTGGTGCTCGGGGATCTCCTCGATGTGGAAGTACTTGGCCAGCACCGCGCTGGCCGATGTCTTGCCCCAGCCCGGCAGGCCGGGGAACCCGTCGGCCGAATCGCCGACGAGGCCCAGCCAGTCGGGGATCGACTCGGGCATCACGCCGTACTTGGCCACAACGCCGGCCTCGTCGGTGAAGACCTTGGCCCGGCGGTCGAACTGCACGACGCGGGTGCCGAGGACCATCTGGGCCAGGTCCTTGTCGGGGGTCATGATCACGACCTGCTCGACCTCAGGGTCGGCCGCCGCCGTCGCCGCCGCCGCGGCCAGGGCGTCGTCGGCCTCCAGCTCGACCATGGCGAACACGGTGACGCCGAGGGTGCCCAGCGCCTCCTCCAGCAGCGGGAACTGGGCCAGCAGCTCCTCGGGGGTGCCGGCGCTGGTCTTGTAGCCGGGCCACATGTCGTTGCGGAACGACTCGATCACGTGGTCGGTCGCCACCCCGAGGTGGGTCACCCCCTCCTCGAGCAGCTGGAGCACGCTCCACATCACGCCCCGGGTGGCCGCGACCTCGTCGGCGGGGTCGCGGTCGCCCTTGGGCACGCCGAAGTGGTGGCGAAACAGCTCGTAGGTGCCGTCGAGCAGGTGGACCTTCATTGGTAGGAACCTACGTCGGACCGGCGTCGCGGGCGACCCAGCCGGCCAGGCCGGCGAGGGAGCTCCACGATCGGCGCGCCGATACCGACCGGACGCAGGCCGAGCCGCGACATGATCAGGAACGCGGCACCGACGGTCAGATAGACCGGGCTGGCCAGGCGGGCGAGGACCGGCGGGCTGAAGGACGGGGCCGGGAGCCGTGCGAGAACGGTCTCGACCGCCATCACCACCGCGCCCGCCAGCCAGGCCACGGCGAGGACGCCGGCCACGCCGCCCCGGTCGGCCAGCAGGGCGGGGACCAGGAGGACGGCCGCGGCCAGGCGCAGCCACTGGGCGAGCGGCGTCTCCTTCCGGGCCGCGGCCACCAGACCGATCGGCACGACGACCAGCGGGGCCAACAGGAGCAGAAGGTCGACGAGGGTCAGGTCGATCGCTCCCGTGGCCGTGGCCAGGGCCGTGACCAGCCACACCGCGGCGCCGGCCAGGGCATGCGGCAGCTTGTCCCCCACCTCCGGACCGTAGGCTCTGGCCATGGTCCTGCGCTGGCGGTGGATGGTGACGGTCCTGGCCCTCACACTGGCTGCCTGCGGCGGCGGGGGTAGCAGCGGCGGCGGGGGCGGGGCCGACGACGCTGTCGGGCCGGCGCCGGCAGGCGGCAAGGTCGGCGACACGGGGACGGCCCGAACGATCGTGCTCCAGATCGCAGACCTGCCGGCGGGCTGGCGTGGTGCGGCCCACACCGAGACGCCCCTGGAGCAGGCCCGAGCGAAGGACTTGTCTCTCTGCATCGGCCGGCCCGACCCCGACACCTTCCGCAGTGCGATCGTCTACGGCCCCGACCTCATGATGGGCCAGGCCCAGGTGTCGTCGATCGCCAGCGTCCTTAACACTGTCGACGACGCCCTGGCCGACCTCGCCGCCGTCCGGGGCCCGAAATTCGGCCCCTGCCTGGTCCCCTCGTTCCGGGACGACCTGGCCCGTCAGGCCGCCGGCGCCCGCGTCGAGAACGTCGCCTCGGAACCTCTGCCGGTCGAGAGCTTCGGCGACGGCACCGTCGGCATTCGCCTCACCGCCGACCTGGTCTACCCCGACCGCACCGAACACCTCTTCGCCGACCTCGTGTACATCTCCAAGAACCGCTCGACGGTCAGCGCCACGTTCTTCTCCTTCGCCCAGCCCTTCCCGGCCGGCCTCGAGCAGTCACTGGTGTCCCGGATGGGCAACCGCATCGCCACGGCGTGAGGGCCGTCAACCCGTCGAGATCCTGACGGTATGGGTCGCGTGCAGCGCAAGGGCGCGAAGGTCGGCCGGATCGCTGGTGAGGACGGTCGCCCCGCCGGCCCGGTCTGCTTGGGCGACCACGATCGCGTCGACCGCCGAAGGGTTACTGGACGTGCCCACGGCAGTGCGCAGCACGGCTGCGTCCCGTGCCAGGTCCTCATCCACCGGCCTGACGAGACAGGTCCGAAGGAGCCGGTTGGCGTGGAAGTCGCGGCGGTGATCGCCGGTGAGTGCCTCCGTCAGAACCACGGCTGGGATGATCGGGGGCCACTCCCCCCGCTCGCGTAGGACGGTGAGCCGGGCGCGGTGCCCGGCGAGCATCGACACGCCACCCGAATCAAGGACCAGCGTCACGCCGAGTGGCGCCGAGGTTGTGGGCCGAGAGCCCGGTCCGCCCAGTCCCTCGCCTTAGCGCGCTCGGCATCACTCACCGGTCCAAGCTCCACTTCCAGTTCGGCCAGGTAGGCGTCGAGGCCAGCGATCCGGTCCAACCGGTCGATCTCCCCGCCGACGGCGCGCTGCGCAAGCTGGGAGATGTTGAGGCCGGCCGCCCGAGCTTGGCGGTAGATGTCGTCGGGCATCGAGATGTTCACCCTCGTCATGCGCACAGAATACACACTCGCGCTCCCTGGACACTGGTTGTCTTGGCCATCGGCATCCCGGCCAGCTGAGGCCGGGGCAGTCCCTCAGATAGCGGGAGCCTGACGGGTGGGAGGGCGGCGCAGGAGCCGGGAAGCGCCCCACCCAAACAGGCCGAGGACGGCGATCGGGACGAGGTAGCCGACGACCACGATCATGCCTCCGACGACGGCCAGCATCCCGTCGACCGCCTCGCCGAAACTGCCAGCGAGGGAGCGGTGGGCGGTCGTCGGGCGCACGACGCCGAGCGCCCCCGGCTCGAACAGCGACACCTGCAGTGTGGCCAGGGAGGTCGCCTGCTCCAGGTTGGCCTTCTGGGCCTTCAACTGCTCGATCTGCTGGCGGACGCTGAACAGGCTGTTCTGCACCTGGAGCACCTCGCCCACCGCCTTGGCCTGGCCGACCAGCACCCGCAGTGCGTCCTCCTGGGCCTGGAGGTTGGTCAGCCGGGCGGTGAAGTCGACGAGCTGGCCGCTCACGTCCTCGCCCCGGATGGACTGGTTCTCGACCTCGCCGAGGCCGCCGAGACCCTGGCGGACGGCGTCGAACCGGTCGGCGGGCACCCGCACCGTCAGCTGTCCTGAGCGGGCGTCTTCGTTGGACGCAGTGGTCGACGACGACACGAACCCGCCGTTGGCCGCCGCCAGCGCGGCTACCCGGTCGAACGCGGCCGAGAACCCGCCCTTGGCCACCTTGACCTGAACGTCGGCGGTGCGGACCACCGCCGGCGCGCCCACGACGACCGCTGACGCGCCTCCCCCGTCGGGAGCGATCGAAGGCGCGATCTCTCCCTTGCCGGCAGAGCCGGACGCAACCCTGCCGGCGAAGCCGGACGACGCCCCGCCGGCATCACTCGCCACACCCGCCACCGCCGACGCGGCCGGGCTGTCCTGGGCCACGGTCCCCACCTCGTCCCTACTCCCGCCGGCACCGAGACCGGACTGCACTGCCCCAGCCCCGACCAGGGCCATGAGCACAACCGCCCCCACCAACCAACCCTTGCGCCCTTGTCCTGACATTCGCATCTGCGTGACCTCCTCGTCCTGTGCATGTGGGACGACGCAGGGCAGCACTCCGGTTCCCGACTACCCTCCCGGCCCGTGAGCAGCTTCCTGTTCGCCACCCAAACAATGACGGGCCGCGTCCTGCCGGGCATCCAGATCGTGCAAGCCCTGGTCGAACGAGCGACGTGCGGTGATGCGTACTGTCGCCGGCACCTTGCAGCTGCGCGGGCACCCTCGTGTCGCCTCTCTACCGCAAGTACCTCGTCGCCGAGTACGGCGACCTCAGACAGTGGGCTGAACGAAAATATGGCAAGGCCACCGT
>JANMRJ010000249.1:0-3296 GCA_031370985.1 Acidimicrobiales bacterium | reverse complement strand
TCACGGCGCGCGCGACGACGCGCGGCGGTCGCCCCGCGGTGGCCCGTCCGGCCCGCCGTCCGGGGCCGATCCTCGTCCGCCAGATGCGGGGCGGGATCGAGGAGAGCGTCCACCGTGGCGACATCGTCGAGGTCGATGTCGACGGCGCGCTGATCCGCGGTCTCGGTGACCCCGATCGCGTCGCGAACCTGCGGAGCTGCGTCAAGCCGTTCGGGGTCGTCGCCCTGATCGAGTCCGGCGGGATCGAGGCCTTTGACCTGGAGCCGGCCGAGATCGCGGTGATGGCCAGCTCGCACTCTGGCGAGGACCTGCACGTCCGCACGATCCAGGCGATGTATCGCCGGGCCGGCGTCAGCCAGGCGCTCATCGCGACGGGCTCGGAGGGCATGCCGCTCGACGCCCTGACGGCCGCTCGGCTGGCGCGCGACGGCGAGAAGGCGAGTCCGGTCCGCCACATGTGCTCGGGCCAACATTCGGTGTTCCTGCTCCTGTCCCGCCTGAAGGGCTGGGATCCAGAGCGCTACTGGCTCGACGATCATCCGGCTCAGATCGCCTATCGCGAGGTCGTGGCACGGGCGTTCCGCGTCGCTCCGGGCCGGCTCCGGACCTCGATCGATGGCTGCGGCGTCGGGACCTACGCGTTCCCGCTGCGCGAGATCGCGCGCGCCTACGCGCTCCTCGCCGACCCGTCGGCGGTCGCCGCCACCGACCCTCGATCCTCCCTCGGGCCGGCGCTGACCAAGGTCCGTGACGCGATGCTCGCCAACCCGGAGATGGTCGGCGGGACGCGCGACCGGCTCGACACGTCGCTGATGAAGGCGGCGCCCGGTCGCGTCGTCAGCAAGGGCGGGATGGAGGCCCTGCGCGGCCTGGCGGTCCTGCCGGGCGTCCGGCCCGGCTCAAACGGTCGGAGCGCCGGCAACGGGACGGATACCGCCGCCGGCCCGACGGCGCCGGCCAGCGGGATCGCGCTCAAGATCGAGGACGGGGATGGCTACGAGCGCGGCACCTGGGCCGCGACGGTCGAGGTCCTCGCCCAGGCCGGCGTCCTCGACGGCCAGGCGATCCGGATGCTGGCCCGCTACCACCGGCCGGTCGAGCTCGATCCCCACGGCCGCGTCGGGGCCGAGGCGATCCCCGAGTTCGAGCTGGCACCGCTGGGCGAGCTGCTGTAGCTCGGCGCGCTCGCGCGGCGCATTCGAGCGGCAGGTTCGCGCGGCGCAGGGCATCCTTCGGCCGATGGCACCGAACGCGGATCCATGGCGGACCCTGGGGCTCTCTCCCGGCGCAACCCAGGACGAGATCCGACGTGCCTATCGGCGGCTTGCCAAGATCAACCATCCCGACGCCGCCGGCGACGCATCCCTTCCGCGGTTCCTGGCGATCCAGGCCGCGTACGAGCAGCTCGCCGGCCCGGGTCGAGTCCGCCGGATCGGCGCGCGACCGCCGAGCCGCGGTGAGGGGGCCGGACCAGCCGGTGACGCGCGAGAGCCGTGGCGGGCGGATCCGAGCCGGGCCAGAGCGTCAGGACGGGCCGACGGGCGGCGGACACCCGGCGCGCGACCGACGGGTCCGGGAGCGCGCGCGAAGCCGACCGGCGAACCGCCGACCGGCGGCGGGTCGAGCGGCGCCAGGCCGGGCGCGGGACCCTCTCCCGGCACGAGCCCGCCGCGCGGTAGCGGCCCAGAGACGGGCGGTCCGACGGCAGCCGGCGGCCGGACCCGTCGCTCGACAAAGTCGCGCCGGCCGTCGACCACGGCCTCGCCCGGCTCGACCTCGTACGAGGGCGCAGACAAGGAGCCGTTCGAGCCGGGCTGGAGCGGCGCGACGTGGTACGGAGCGTCGAGCGGCACGTACTGGACGATCAACCCCAAGGAATACGCCGATCCGCGCAAGCACGGCCCCGAGTACCAGGCACGCGCCCGGCGCGCCCGAGCCGGCGACACGATCGACGACCCTGCGGAGGCGCTCGATGCCAGCGAGCCGTCGACCGCGGCCGATGCGGATGTTCGACCGGACTCCGCGGAACCCTTCTCGGGCGGTGCTGCCGCAGACGCCTCGGCCCCCGATGGCCCGGACCGGAACCCGGCTCGACCGGCGTCACGCCCAGCCTCCGCCGACCCGCCAGGCGGGCGCCGGCCGAGCGGCCGACCGAGCGGCCGACGGGGCGGCACCGCGGCGACCGGATCTCGACGGACAGCCGATGCCGGCGCCGGCCGTCCGGGCGCGGCGGCGGCGGCCGGGTTGGACGGCGCGCCGTGGACCGGCTCCCGATTCGCCCGTCCGGCCCGGAGCCCGGGCGGCGACGCCGGACACGGCGCCCCGCCGATCAATGGGCTCCGTGTGTGGATCGAGCAGCCCGCCGACGACCGCGGCTTCCGCGGGCCGCTCCTGCGCCGGCCAACGACCCCGGCCGGTCGGTTCGCGATGGCCCTCCTCGGCTGGCCTCCGCTCGGCGCGTTCGCCGCGGCGACGATCAACCAGTCGACCGGATGCGGCCGCTATGCCGCGTCGTGCCCCGAGATCTCCGCGCCCGGAACATGGATCCTCGAGGTTGCGATCGTCTTCCTCCTGTTCGCCCTGCCGTCGCTCGCGGCATGGTCGGCCCACGGCACGATCGCGACCCTCGTCGTCGGCGTGCCGTCGGCGATCATCCTGAGCGCCGCCGGCGGAACGAACGTCCGGGAGGCCAGTGCTCCGATCCTGCTCGGCGTTCTTGCGGTCGCGTACCTCGCCGGGGTGGCGTACGCCGTCATCGTCGGACGGCGACCGGCCCGAGTCTGATCGTCGTTCGAGCGCCCGCTCGACGTCGCCCGTCGGCCGATCGGCGCCGCGTACCATGGCGATCGTGAACCGCCGCCACGACGCCCAGGACCTCTCGAGCGCGGCCCAGGAATACCTGCTGGCGCTGCGGGTCATGGCCGGCGACGGCTCGCAGGTCCGGGCGGCACAGATCGGCCGGCGGCTCGGCGTCTCCACCCAGGCCGCCAGCGAGATGTTCCGCCGGCTCGTCGCGGATGGCCTCGTCCGCCAGGCCGACGGTCGCGACCTCGTCCTGACGACCGCCGGTCGGGCCGCCGCGGACGCGATCTTCCGTCGCCACGCCCTGCTCGAGTGGCTGCTGACCTCGGTCGTCGGGCTCGGCTGGGCCGAATCGGATGAGGAGGCCGCCCGACTCCAGGGCGCCTTGTCGCCGCGGGTCGAGGCCCGGCTCGACGAGATGCTCGGCCATCCGCCAACCTGCCCGCACGGCAACCCGATCGACGCGGAGACGGCACGCCAGCGACCCAAGGGCA
>JANMRJ010000134.1:0-1663 GCA_031370985.1 Acidimicrobiales bacterium | reverse complement strand
CGGCCGTAGTGCTCCTCGATCTCGGCGGCCACCGCCGCCACTCGGGCCCAGTACCGCTTCCCACTGTCCGTCGTCGGCTCTCGGTGGCCGTCGGGCGGCAGGCTCAGGTCGTGCTCGTAGCCCTCGTCCCACCACTCGGGTCGAGGCGGCTGGGTCGCCCTGACCAGGGCCGCCCACTGGCTGTAAAGCACATCGTGGGTGCCTTCCGCGGCCTCCAACCGTCGCAGCCACTCAACATCGACCCCGGCCCGCTCGGCCACCTCCTCGACGGTCATGCCGGCGGCCGCACGCAGGCGCTGCAGCTGTTCGCCGGCATGGGCCGCCTCGGGGACCTCACCCCGGTCCGCACCCTCGGTGTCGGGAGTCTTGGCCATCCTCGTCACCCGGCCCTTCGGAGGGGGCGCAACCCACCGCTGGGGGCCTGGCCCGTGGTTCGGTAGCGGCCGTTGAGGTTGATGGTCGGGTGGCCGAGCGGAGAGAGCCGGGCCACGTCCGCCGGGTCGATCTTGTGCCCCATGGCGGCAAGGTGGTCGAGGGCGGCCTGGATGTACACGGTCTGCCACAGCACGATGACGTTGACCATGAGCCCGAGAGCGCCCAGCTGGTCCTCCTGGCCGGCCTGGTAGTGCTGGCGCAGTTGGCCCCGCCTCCCATGGAAGGTGTCCCGGGCCAGGCTGTTGCGGCTCTCGCCCCGGACCAGGATGCGGTGAATGGCCCGCCGGTAGTCCGGGTCGTGGCAGTAGTCGAGGACGTGGAGGGTCTTGACGATCCGGCCCAGCTCGACCAGGGCCCGCCCCAGGCTGGACGGGTTCGGTCCCCGCTGGAGGGAGCGCAGGATGGCCGAGGGGGTGACGGTCCGGGCCTCCAGCGAGGCGGCGAGGCGGCAGATCTGGTCCCACTGGCCGGCGATGAGCGAGGTGTTGGCCCGGTTTCGGGCCAGGCCCTGCAGCGGCCCGTAGTCGGCGCGGGCGTCGATCACCCAGAGGCGGTGGTCGGCCAGGTCGGCGAGGCGTGGGCCGTAGCGGTAGCCGGTGGCCCAGGCCAGGGCGAAGACGATCTCCGACGCCCCGGCGGTGTCGGTTGACACCGTGTTGGGGCGCACCACCGTCTGATTGGCCATGAGCCCGTCGAGGGCGTAGAGGCTGTCCCGCTCGGTTCCGGGGATCAGCGTCTGGTGGAAGGTGGCGTGGGTGTCGGCCATCCAGGTGTAGAGCGTCGAGCCCCGTTGGCGGCCGAAGTAGCGGGGGTTGTAGCCGGCGTGGATCGTCGCTACCGGGATGACGAAGCGCATGCCGTCGGCAGACGCCATCTCCCCGCCGCCCCAGGCATCGCGGGCCAGGTCCAGGTCGGCGTGGAAGTCGAACAGGCGACCGCTGGCCGCGGCGTGAGTGGCCGAGCGGAAGTAGTTGTGGGCAGTCCAGTTCAGCCGGTCCCGGGTGAGCGGGGGGTAGCCCTCGTCGAGCACCGGCGTGAGGCCGACGTTGGCGGCCTCCGAGACGAGCAGCGCCGACAGCGACTCGATGAGCCCATCCGCTCGTGACGGGGCGCCGCTGATGTGGGTGTACTCGTCGAGGAAGCCGGTCCAGCCGTGCACCTCCAGGGGGAGGTCGGCGATCTCGACCTCGGGCAGGAGCGCCTCGACCATCCCCCGCAGGCGGACGAG
>JANMRJ010000125.1:0-5055 GCA_031370985.1 Acidimicrobiales bacterium | reverse complement strand
GTGCGCGAGCGGGTCATCGAGCGGGCCGGCCCGGAGATCGACTTCGGGCCCGACCTGGGGCTGTAAGGGCATTGATGCGCCCCGTCTCCCCGCTGGCAGTCGGGCCGAGGCCGTGTCTCGCTCTCAGCTGCTGAATCCGACAACTTCTCGATTCTCTCAAGTCGGTCACGCCGACGGTCGATCAAGGGAGTGCGGCGGCGTACCCGGCGCGTACGGAGGGAGTTGGCGTGGGACTGTTCTCAGCCCGGCCCAGGAGTTGGCGCTCCCACAGGCGCCAAGTGCTGGAATCAGCGGGCCGTCGAAACCGCAGCGGCACGGCGCTCGGTCTGATCCCTGGCCTTCTCGGGGCCGGCTTGGCCGCAGTGACGGTGGTGGCGGCGACCGTAGGCCCGCTGGCTTCGCCCGCGGCCGCCGATCCTGTCCCTGGCCGACTGTGCCCGGGCACCCAGGTGTCGGGCTCGTTCTACTCGCCGTCGGACACGCTCTCCTACAAGCTCTTCATGCCTGCAGGAGCCACGCTGACGGTCAGTGGCAGCGTCGACATCCTGGGCAGGGACACCACCGGCGGCTGGCAGACCATTTTCAATGTCGCTCCGATCGCCGTGGGCACCTGGAACCTTGGCGGGTACTACGGCGGGCCCTACTTCAACCGGGGCTTCAGTGGCACGTGGACCAACTCCGGCGCCGCCGGCGACATCACCGTCGTGGTGTCCCAGCAGTACGGGACCAGGGTCGACTGGCGCTTCACCGCCACCCTCAGCAGTGGCAGCGGCGGTACCTGCACCCCACTGTCGCCGCGCGAGACGCTCGGCTCCAATTGCGCAGTGAAGCACGCCGCCTCCTCCCAGCGCCTGGCTGCGGACCCCGTCAACACCGCCACCGGCAACTTCCACGAATCCTTCAACGACCTGTCGGTGCCGGGGCGCGGGTCCGGCCTCGGCTTCAGCCACGCCTACAACTCCCTGGCGGCTGGCGACGACGGGCCCCTGGGCTTCGGCTGGACCGGCTCCTATGCCATGTCGCTGGCGGTCAACGCCACCACCGGTGTCGCCACCGTCCGCCAGGAGAGCGGGGCCGAGGTCTACCTGTACGCCGACGGCAGCGGGGGCTTCCTGGCCCCGTCGCGCGCGGTCGCCACCCTGGTCCGCAATCCCGACGGCACCTACACCTTCGTCCGTTGCAACCGGACCACGTTCGGGTTCTCGTCGACCGGGCAGCTCACCTCCATCACCGACCGCAACGGCTATGCCACCACCCTGCAGTACGTCGCGGGCAAGCTCTCGACGGTGACCGATGCCGCCAACCGCAAGCTGCATGTCACCTGGACCGGGAGCCGCATCACCTCGGTCTCCGACAGCTCCGTCCCGGCCCGCA
This sequence comes from Acidimicrobiales bacterium, assembly GCA_031370985.1. Lineage (GTDB taxonomy): Bacteria > Actinomycetota > Acidimicrobiia > Acidimicrobiales > AC-14 > CADCTB01. The sequence goes on along the minus strand of JANMRJ010000125.1, from coordinate 3,681 downwards.
CCGTGAGCTTCGCCTACGACGGCGCCGGCAACCTCACCGACTACACCGATGCCGGCGGCAGCGCCTGGCGGTTCACCTACGACCCCGCCCACCGTCTCACCACCATGCGCCGGCCTCGCCAGGCCGCCGTCCCGAACCCGCCGGTCACCACCAACGTCTACGACGCCAGCGGCCGGGTCTCATCCCAGACCGACGAGCTCAACCGCATCACGACGTTCGACTACACCTCCATCGCCAACGCCACCAAGGTCACCGACCCCTTGGGCAACGTCACCGTCGACACCTACCAGAACCTGGTGCGCACCGCAGTCACTCGGGCCTACGGCACCGCCTCCGCCGCCACCTGGGCCATCGTCACCGACCCCGCCACCCTGGGCATCACCCGGGTCACCGATCCCAACGGCCACGCCACCAACGCCACCTACGACGCACGCGGCAACATGACATCCCAGACCGACGCCCTGGGCCATGCCGCCAGCGCCACCTACAACGCCTTCGACCAGCCTCTGACCACCACCGACGCCTTGGGGGTGAAGACGACCTACACCTACGACGCCACCGGCAACCTCAAGACCGTGGCCACACCGCTGCTGGCGGCCAACGGCAGCGTCATCGCCACCCGCCAGGTCACCCTCGGCTATGACCCGGCCCGGGCCGGGGACCTGATCACGGTCACCGACCCGCTGGGTCGGTCCTGGGGCCAGAGCTTCGACGGCTTCGGCAACCGCATCACCAGTAACGACCCGGTGGGCGGCACCACCCGGTTCGGCTACGACACCGCCAAGGGCCGGATGACCTCGCAGGTGTCACCACGAGGCACCGCCGCCGGCGTGACCACTGCATGCGTCCCGCCCGCCCTGGGCTGTAGCACCTTCGCCTACGACGCCTGGGGACATGTGAGCGTCACCACCGACGCCAACGCCCATCAGACCACCAGCCACTACGACGCCGACGGGAACCTCGACTACGTCATCGATGCCGACAACAACCGGACCGACTATTTCTACGACGCCGCCAACCAGCCCGTGACCGTCCAACGGGCGGGCGGCACCACGCTTCGGACCGAGTACTGGCCCGACGGGTCGGTGAAGGCCACCATCGACGGCGCCAACCGCATCACCTCCTACGCCTATGACCCTCAGGGCCGAGTCATCGCCATGACTGACCCCAACAGCCGTACGACCAACTACGGCTACGACCCCGCCGGCAACCCGACCAAGAAGGCCGACCCCGGCGGCAGCTGCCCGGGCACGGCGTGCACCACGATGGGCTACGACCTCGCCGATCGGCTGGTATCGGTCACCTACGGCGACGGCACGACCCCCAACGTCAGCTCCATCTCCTATGACGACACCGACCGGCGAACGGCCATGGTCGACGGCACCGGCACCAGCACCTGGGCCTGGGACTCCCTGGGCCGCATGACCTCCTCGGTCGACGGTGCCGGCCATGCCCTCTCCTACGGCTACGCCAACCTGCGCGACCCCGCCACCACCGTCACCTACGGGCCGGGACGCACCGTGACCCGGGGCTTCGACAACGCCGGGCGGATGACCTCGGTGACCGACTGGCTCTCCAACACGACCACCTTCACCCCCGACGCCGACTCCAATGTGGCCACGGTCAGCCTGCCGGCGGCCACCGCGCTGGTCGACACCTACGGCTTCGACAACGCCGGCCAGCTGATGAGCGTCACGGCCAAGTCCGGCGCCACCGTCGCCAGCCAGCTGGCCTACACCCGTGACAACGCCGGCCAAGTGGCATCGGTGACCGCCACCGGCCTCCCCGCCGACACCCATGCCTACACCTACACTCCGCTCCAGCAACTGAAGAACGACGGCGCGGCCGCCAACTACATCTACGATCCCGCCGACAACCTTTCCGGCATCCCCGCCGGGGCGACGTTCGTCCATGACCCGGCCAACCAGGCCATCTCCGTGACCCGGCCCACCGGGACGGCGGCGATGGGCTATGACAGCCGGGGCAACCGCACCTCGGTCACCCCGGCGGTGGGGACGGCCACCACCATGGCCTATGACCAGGCCAACCGCCTCAAGAGCGTCGCCGGCGCGGCCCACCCCACCAGCGTGGGCGTCGGCTGGTACCACTCGGCGGCCCTGAAGTCCGACGGAAGCGTGTGGACCTGGGGCTCCAACACCTACAGCCAGCAGGTCACCGCCACCGCAGTCCCCCTCCAGGTCGCCGGGCTCACCGGCGTGGTGGCCATCTCCGTCGGGGCCACCCACACGGTGGCCCTCAAGGTCGACGGCACCGTGTGGGCGTGGGGGGACAACGGCCTGGGCACACTGGGCAACAACTCGACGGTCAGCTCCAATGTCCCCGTGCAGATGCAGGGCCTCTCCGGCGTAGTGGCCATCTCCGCCGGCGCGGCCCACACCCTGGCCCTCAAGGCCGACGGGACCGTGTGGGCGGCCGGGTACAACTCCAACGGCCAGATCGGCAACAACACCACGACCCATGCCCTGGTGGCGGTACAGGTCCAGGGCCTGTCCAATGTCAGCGCCATCTCCGGCGGCTACAGCTTCTCGACGGCGCTGCGCTCCGACGGCACCGTGTGGGCCTGGGGCTACAACGGCTACGGGTCGCTGGGCAACAACTCGTCCACCGATTCCAAGGTGCCGGTGCAGGTGACCGGCCTCACCGGTGTCGCGGCAATTTCCGCCGGCAGCTACCACGCTGTGGCCGTGAAGTCCGACGCCACGGTGTGGGCCTGGGGCTACAACGGCAGCGGCCAGTTGGGCAACAACACCACGACGCTGTCCCGGGTGGCCATCCAGGTCCCCGGCCTGTCGGGTGTGAAGTCGGTGACCGGCAACAACAACTCCTCTGCGGTCGTCCGCTCCGACGGCAGCGTGGCGGTCTGGGGCTCCAACGCCTACGGCCAGCTCGGCAATGGCACCACCGTGGATGCCAAGGTGCCGGTGACGGTGGCCGCCCTGGCCGGGAACAAGGGCCTGGCCATCGGGGACAAGAACGGCCTGGTCATCCGGGCCGACGGTTCGGCGTCGGGCTGGGGCTACAACGCCATGGGCGTCGTCGGCGACGGCACCCTGGTCAACCGCAGCACCCCGGTGACGGTGTCGGGCTACAACCGGGGGACCAGCCCCAAGGCGGCCTACGCCTACAACGGCGACGGGCTGCGGACATCCAAGACGGTGGCCGGCACCACGTCGAGCTTCACCTGGGACACCTCGGGTGGGCTGCCCATGCTCCTGGCCGACGGGACCAACTACTACATCTACGGGCCCGACGGCCTGCCCATCGAGCACATCGACGCCAACAACGTCGTCACCTGGTACCACCACGACCAGCTCGGCTCCACCAGGAGCCTGACCAACAGCGCCGGCGCCGTCGTCGGGACGGCCACCTACGACCCCTACGGCCGCCTCAGCGGCTCGACCGGCAAGCTCAGCTCCTTCGGTTTCGCCGGCGAGTACACCGACGCCGAGACCGGCTTCGTCTACCTGCGGGCCCGCTACTACGACCCGGCGACGAGCCAGTTCATGTCGCGCGACCCATTGGTGGCGCTGACGGGTGAGGCGTACGGGTACGTGGGCGGCAACCCGCTGAACGGGACGGACCCGAGCGGGATGTGCCCGTGGTGCGTGCCGGTCCTCGTCGGAGCGCTCATCGGCGCCGGGGCCGACATCGGCCTCCAGC
>JANMRJ010000113.1:0-2584 GCA_031370985.1 Acidimicrobiales bacterium | reverse complement strand
CTGGCCGGCGGCGTGCTGGCGGAGAACGGTGGGCAAGCGCACTTCGACAGGCACGGCGGGCAGGCCTCCAGCAGCAGGAATCTCGGACGGGCGTTTCCCGAAATCCTACCTACTCATGGCCGGCTCCCTGCCGGCGTGGCGCCGGCCTTTCCAGGACGAGGGGTTCCTCGGCCACCTGCCCGTCGACGATCGTGAACGACCGCACGACGGGTGCAGGGTGGCGGAGCGACACCAGGATGTAGTGCCATGTGCGGTCGGCCCGGTCGATATCCGTGGGCGACGGCAGCGCCTCCGTGTGGGTGTGGGAGTGGTAGACGCCGATGATGTCCCACCCGTTGGCCCGGGCGTCACAGCCGGCCCTGTAGTGGTCGCCCACGTCGAGCTCGTAGATCAGATCTTGTTCCTCGACCGGGGCGGCATTGCCGCACGGGTACACGGCCTTGACGTCGATGTCGCCAAATTCGCCGGCCAGCAACCCGCAGGCCTCGGCCGGCTTGGCCTTCTCCTGCTCGGCATGGTCGATCATTGCTTGCCAGTTCGCACGGCTGATCCGGAGCACGGGAGCCGAGGGTACTCTCCGCCCGTGTCCTCCAAGGGTGTCCAGGGCGCTGGCAAGGGCGTGAAGCCAGTGGCGAGCAACAAGAAGGCCCGCCACGACTACGACATCTTGGACACCTTCGAGGCCGGGATGGCCCTCGTCGGCACCGAGGTGAAGTCCATCCGCGACGGCAAGGTCGTGCTCAAGGACGCCCACGCCCGGGTGGAGGACGGCGAGCTGTGGCTGGTCGGCGTGCACGTCGCCCCCTACGAACTGGCCGACGGGTTCGGCGGCCACGACCCCGAGCGCCGGCGCAAGCTGTTGCTGCACCGCTGGGAGATCGACGAGCTGGGCGAGCGGACCGCCCGCGAGGGCCTCACCATCGTGCCCCTGTCGGTGTACTTCAAGGAGGGGCGGGCCAAGATCGAGCTCGGCCTGGCCCGGGGCCGGAAGAACTACGACAAGCGCCACGCCATTGCCGAGCGCGACGCGGCCCGGGAGGCGGCGAAAGCCATGTCTCCCAAGGGCCGGTAGACTGCGGGTTGCAGTATCCGCAACTTTCCATCTGGGGCTGACTGGTTTCGACGCTGGGACCGTTGGCTTGTCGTGCGACCCGAGTTGCTCAGACTCGATAAACGGGGCAAAAAATCAGGTGCCAACACGGACCGTAACTTCGCTCTCGCAGCCTAAAAACTGCTAGGGCAAGTTAAACAGCGACCCGAGAGGGCACGCCGAGGACGACCCTTTGCCTTGGGAACAGAATGAGGGTTGACGGCCGGGAAAGACCGGCTGACACGTAGGCAAAGACCGACTGACCTCACGCAAAGACGTGACGAGTAGTTCGTGACCCGGCACGAGGACAGCGTTAGGTCCACCTCTCGGGAACGGTCGTAGCACGGGGAGTCTGCACCGAGCGGACGAGGGTTCGATTCCCTCCAGCTCCACCAAACGTTTGACGTTCCAACCGTGGTCAACAGAACCACGAGCAAGCGCCCCGGCCCTCCAGCCGGGGCGCATGTCGTTGTGACGAGCGGTCCGCTCGAAGCGCACGACGACCTCCGCCTCGACTCGCACGTCGTTCTGACCCGCCCTGGTCGCCTCCCGATCCTCTGACGCCTCGTCTTGTTCCTCCTCCCCCAGCAGCCACCCGAACCCGTCGGTGTGTATCACCCGCACCACGCCATCTGCGTTCACGAACACCTGGGTGTACAAGGCCTGGTTCAGCAACCGCCGGACTTGGTCGCTGGCTGCCTGGTAGGCCTCGTGCAGTGAGTCCACCCACGCCATCGCCCTGGTGATCACTTCCTCGATGTGGTCGAACTGACCCGTGAGCCTGCCGAGGCGCTCCTCGCCTTGCGCGAGTCCTCGTCCGATCCGGTCCTGCTCGGTCTTCAGCAAGTCCAGCGGGATGGCTCCGGCGTAGTAGCCATCGAGCACCTTCTGCCGCTCGTCCTTCAGCTTCTGGATGCGCCGTTCCTGGACCAGGCGATCGGTCTCTGACACTCTGCCCGCTCGTCGTCCAGGTCCTCGGCTAGCACCCGGCGAATCTCGGCCTTGCGGCTCTCCGGAATCCGCACCGTCCGCCAATGCCGCAGGAGGGCTTGCTCAACGCCTTCCGCCTGCAAGGCCTTCTGATTGCAGACGAGCTTGCGCTTTCTTCCCAAACAGACGAAGTAGCAATAGCGACCGCCATTGCCACTGGCGAAGTCCAGCGTCAATCGACTATCGCAGACCGAACAGAGGACGCTGCCCTTCAGGTAGTGCTGGTGCATGTAGGAAGGTGGATCTGCCCGCCTGGCCCGACTTTGACACCGTGATCGCAAAAGCGCTGGTGGGAGCAGGCGCGGCTTCGCGGTTTGTCCCTACATTCCCTTGATTTGCGCCGGTAGGCGGGTCAGCCCGCGGCTGCGGGTGCCCAGCTCGCCGCCTCCACGCCGAAGGCGGCGAGGATGCGGTCCTGGAGGGCGCTGTGGCGGGTGTCGCGCTCGATGATGCGCACTCGGCGACGGTCATTGTCACCCGGCGGATGCGCCCGAGCTCGCGCAG
>JANMRJ010000074.1:0-3508 GCA_031370985.1 Acidimicrobiales bacterium | reverse complement strand
CCGAGCCGGCGCGGGTGAACCGGGGCGAGAAGTCGCTGCGGAGCCCGTGGCGGTGGGCGGCCAACGACAGGGTCTCATAGAAGGCGCCCATGGCCAGGTAGGCGTCGCGGTCGTCGGGGTCGTAGGGCAGGTAGTCGAGGTGGTCATAGTGCAGTTCGACTGTGTTCCCGGCGTGTCCCCCGCTCAGGGGGCCGCTCGGGCCCCGGGACACGATGCGCCACGGCTGGGCGTTGTGGGCCGACGGCGCTCGCAGCGCCTCCCGGAGGACGGCGGCCACCGCCGGATCGATGTCGCTCATCGGGATGCCGCCGTGATCACCTGGCGCTGCTTGATCCGGCCGGCGTTGGCCGCGAACGGGCCGGCACCCGGTGGCCAGAGCCGGACCTGGAGGTCGCCGGCCGCCGGCGACTCGGCCAGCGCGGCCCGGTAGTCGGCCGACGACGCCGCCAGCCGCGCCCTGATGCGCCCGGCCAGTTCGAGTGGGTCCACGCCGGCATCTGGTCGGGCCTCGACGTGGATGACCGGGCGGACATCGTCGTCGACTTCGGCCAGCTCCATGCAGAACCCACCGAGGAGGTCGGACCGAGGGTGGTCGCCGATGCCGGCAGCCACGTCCTCCGGGTAGAGGTTGGCGCCCATGAAGGAGAGCGTCTGGTCGGAGCGGCCGTGGACGAAGAGGAAGGGCAGGCGGAAGGGGCGGGCGTCGGCCTCCGCTGGGTCCAGGCCGAGAGCGTTGCACGTGGCCATCGCCCGGTCGAACCCGATCGTGCCGCCCTCGTCGCCGACGTTGTAGCGGATGCGCGGGGACAACATGGGCCGGGTGACAGTCACGACGAGCTCGCCGGCGAGCGTTTCGACGTAGTAGTCGCAGGGGTCGTACTGGAACACCATCGGGATCCGGTCGGTGCGGCCGAAGAGAGCGAAGGCCAGGTCGGGGGAGGCGGCGGCCTGCCGGCGCAGCCAGACCGAGACGGCCGTCTCGGCGGCCACCCCGATGTCCAGGTCCGATGCCCCGTACGCCGACCAGACCCTGGCGAAGGTCCGCTCGAGGCGGGCTCGAGCCGCCTCGGTCATACCTTCGCCGCCGACGAAGCCGTAGAGGGCCAGGCGGGAGAGGTCGATCGACCGCTCGGTGGCGGTGTCGAGCAGGGTACGGAGGAACGGCGGGTAGCCGCAGACAATGTAGGTGGGCTCGTCGCCGAGGAGGGCGATGGTGCCGAGCACCTTGTCGACATCTGGCCCGCACGACTTCACCGTGCCGATCGCCCGCAGGGCCACGGCGACGTTGGTGCCCGTCGCCCACGCCCCCATCGAGAAGGCGTTGAGCACGACGAACCGCCGGCCGTCGTCCGGCAGCAGGTGGCGGGCGAGGAGGGCGAGGCTGCGGTGGACATCGGTGAGCTCGGGCTGGCTCCGGATCCACGTGTAGGGGGCGCCGCTGGAGCCGGCGGACTCGTCGAGCTCGCATCCTTGTGCCGGGATCGCTCCGCCGGCGCACCGGGCTGCGATGGGCCACCGGTCGATGTAGCTGCGCTTGGTGGTGACGGGCAACCGGGCCAACCACTCCTCGGGGCTGGGGGCGGGGGCGACCCCGCCGGCGCCGGCCAACTCCCGGTAGGCGGGGACGGTCCGCATCGCCTTGCGTGCGGCAGAGACGGCGGCCGGAGCCGAGAGGCGGGCCCCGGCGGCGCCGGCGTGGCGGGCCGTCCATCGGAAGGCGGTGAGGTTGGACCGGGAGGTGCGGTGGGCGAGGCGGGCGGCGAACGCCAGCGCCTCCCAACGGGCAAAGCGGAAGCGCATCTGCGGTGAGGTCGTCATCCCTCGACTGTCCGCCGGCAGAGCCGGCGCCGGAAGGCGGGTTGGCCCTCATCCCCGGCTGGGGGCTGGGGCCGCGGGCTCCGGGCCGCCGGCGCTCAGGACCGGGTGAGCGGCCCCTGGAGCACGGCGTCGAGGTCGAGGTGGCCGTCGGTCGAGGTGATGGTCACCTTGACTCCCACGACGAGTGCGACCACCGAAACCACGAGCGCGACGACGTAGGCGATGACTCTTTGCATGGGGGCCAAGGGTACGGTGGGCCGGATGTCCTCCGTCGCGTTCGGGCCCGCAGCCAGGCCTGCGACCCTCGGCCAGTTACGCGAGTCGGGATGGGTGTCCCTCCCGGTGAAAGAGGAGGTGCGGCGCAACGTCGCGGCCCGGATCGCCGCCGGCAAACCCATTGTCGACGGCGTGATGGGCTACGAGGACACCGTCCTCCCCCAGCTCGAGAACGCCCTCCTCGCCGGCCACGACACCATCTTCCTGGGCGAGCGGGGCCAGGCCAAGACCCGCATCATCCGGTCACTCGTCGAGCTGCTCGATGAGTGGATGCCGGTCGTCGCCGGCTCGGAGATCAACGACGACCCCTACCACCCGGTGTCCCGCCACGCCCGCGACCTGGTCGGTGACCACGGCGAGGACACCCCCGTCGAGTGGGTGCACCGATCGACGCGCTTCGGGGAGAAGCTGGCCACGCCCGACACGTCCATCGCCGACCTGATCGGCGAGGTCGACCCCATCAAGGTGGCCGAGGGCCGGTACCTGTCCGACGAGCTGACCCTCCACTACGGCCTCGTTCCCCGCACCAACCGGGGCATCTTCGCCATCAACGAGCTGCCCGATCTCGCCGAGCGCATCCAGGTCGGCCTGCTCAACGTGCTCGAGGAGCGCGACATCCAGGTGCGCGGCTACAAGGTCCGCCTCCCTCTCGACCTCATGCTGGTGGCGTCGGCCAACCCCGAGGACTACACCAACCGGGGCCGGATCATCACCCCACTGAAGGATCGGTTCGGGGCCCAGATTCGCACCCACTACCCCCTCGACACCGACCTGGAGCTGGCGGTCGTGCACCAGGAGGCCCGGCCCCTCGACGGCGCCGCCCTGGGCATGGGTGACCTGCGGGTGGAGGTGCCGGCGCACATGGCCGAGATCGTGGCCACGGTCAGCCACGAGGCCCGCCGCAGCCCCCACGTCAACCAGCGCTCCGGTGTGTCGGTGCGCCTGACGATCGCCAACTACGAGACGATGGTCGCCAACGCCACCCGTCGCGCCCTCCGCTTGGGCGAGACGCTCGTCGTCCCCCGCATCAGCGACCTCGACGCCCTCCCCGCCTCGACCGCGGGCAAGGTCGAGATCGAGACCCTCGACGAGGGCGACGACGGGGCGGTGCTGGAGCGGATCCTGAAGTCGTCGATCCTGGCCGTGTTCCGGGCGCGGTGCCCGATGGAGCGCTTCCGCGACGCCCTGGCCGAGTTCGACGGCGGCACCGTCCTCCACACCGGCGACGACGTGCCATCTGCGGACTACGTGACCGCGTTGGCGAGCCTGCCGGCGCTGCGGGCCGCCGCTCCGCCCCTCGCCGGCCGCGAGGACCCCGCCGCACTGGCCAGCGCGGTCGAGCTGGTCCTGGAGGGCCTCCACCTCTCCCGCCGGCTCAACAAGGACGCCGCCGGCAGCCGGGCGACGTACCGGG
>JANMRJ010000070.1:0-1735 GCA_031370985.1 Acidimicrobiales bacterium | reverse complement strand
GGTCGTCGCCGTCGCGCTCGGTCCGGCGGGGGAAGGCGCCGTCGTCGAGTCCGAGCAGGCACACGACCCGGTGAGGCACCGAGCGCATGGGCACGAGGGTGCAGACGGTGAGGTGGCCGGTGCGGAAGTTGGCCCGCGTCGGCTGGCCGCGGAGACGGTCGGCGAGCAGGGACCGGAACTCCTGGAGCTGGAGCACCGCCCCGCTCCCGGCCGCCTCGGCGACGACGTCGTCGAGGATTTCCTGGAGCTGGGCGCGCTGCCATCTGTCGCCGCCTCCGGCGGCTCGGCCAGCACCGGCGCGGGTAGTGGCCGTGAGGGCGTCGGCGGCGCCGGCAACCGCTTCGACCCACCGGCTGACCGGTTGCGGGCCGGCGAGGGCGTCCAGGGCGGTCTGCAGTCGGTCGACCAGCTCGGCGAAGCGCCCGGCCAGGTCGATCGAGCCGCTGTCGACATCGTCGAGGGGCAGGGTGCCACCGACCAGCCGCTGGTCCTCGTCGGCCATGGCCACGCCGAGCAGGACCCGGTCGATGCCGGCGCGCCAGGTGTTCTGTGCCACCCCGTCGAGTTGGTACGGGGCTCGGTGGCGGGCGTCGAGCCCCCAGCGGATCCCAGTCGTCGCCACCCACCCGCTGATGCGGGCGAGCTCGTCGTCGTCGAGTCGGAATCGCCGGCGGACGGGCTCCCGGCCGGCGAGGTCGAGCACCTGTGAAGCGGTCACCCGGCCGTCGGCCATGGCCAGCAGGCTCCAGATGGCGCCGAGGACGGGGTTGGTCTGGCGCAGCGACCGGTCGGCCAGCCGGACCCGGAGGTCGAACGGGGCGGCGCCGTCCTCACCGTCGTCGGAGTCGGAGTCGGGGCCGGCGCCAGCGCCGAACGTGGCGTGGATGAGCGGGGCGAAGGCCTCGATGTCGGGGCACATGACGATGATGTCGCGAGGTTCGAGGGACGGGTCATCACCGAGCAGGTGGAGGATGGCATCGCGCAGGACCTCGACCTGGCGGGCGCGGCCGTGGCCGGCGTGGACCTCGATGCTGCGGTCGTCGGCGTCGAGCACGGGACGGGCGTCGGGTCGGCCGGGGAGCGGCTCGCCGGCCGGCGGTTCGTCGTGGCGGATCGCGTCCTGGATGCGGCCGAGCAGGCTGTCGGGGGCGGCCGGCATCCTGCCACCCTCGACGGCGCGGTGGTGGTCGGTCGGGGCCTCGCCGCCGGCGAGGACGAGCTGCATCTCGCGGGCGTCGCGGCCCCAGGACGCCAGCAGCGGGTGACGGGGGAGGGCGGCTGTGTGGTCGTCGGCCCGCCGGCGGGCCGGGGGGCCGGCGCCGGCCACGCGGTCCCAGAGGGCAGGGGAGGGGTGGAGCAGGAACAGGTGGACATCGCGGTGGACGGCCAGCGACCGAAGGATCCGCAGGTAGCTCGCCGGCAGGCGGGTCAGCCCGAAGAGCGATACCCGGTCCGGGAGCTTCGCCAACAACCGGTCGGCCTCCAGCCGCTCGCACGCGTGGCCCAGCCGCTCGGCGGGACCGGGCGAGCCGATCTTGGCTCGTAGCCGGCGCCAGAGCTCGGCCTGCCAGCGGTCGTCGGTGGCCAGCGCGGCGCCGACGTCGTCCACGTCCGCGCCCGTGGCCCAGGCTTGCAGCATCGCCGGCCGGTGCACTGCGTAGCGGTCGTAGAGGTCGGTGACGTGGCGGGCGGTGCTGAACCGCCTCGACCGGGTGCTCCCCGCTAGGTGGCCGGC
>JANMRJ010000042.1:0-3228 GCA_031370985.1 Acidimicrobiales bacterium | reverse complement strand
TAGGCGTAGGTCACCCCCGGCGTCGACCCGTCGGAGTAGGCGACGGAGACCAGCTGGCCGGCGGCGTCGTAGGCCAGGGTGGTGCGCTCCCCGGCGGCGTCGGTGAGGCGCACCGCCCGCCCCGCCCGGTCATAGGCGCCGTCGGTGGCCCGCCCCAGCGGGTCGGCGCCGGCGGTGGGGGCATGGGCCAGCGCGGCGTCGGTGTAGGCCCAGGTGCTGGCCCGCCCGGCGCCGTCGGTGGCCGAGGTCCGGTTGCCCACCGCGTCGTAGGCGTAGGACAGGGTGGTCGCATCGGCCCGGGTGACCGCGACGAGCTGGTCAGCCGCGTCGTAGGCATAGGCCGTGGTCTTGCCCAGGGCGTCGGTGGCGCTGGTGCGGTTCCCGTTGGCGTCGTAGGTGGCCGACGACGACCGGCCCAGCGGCGCGGTGGTGGACAGCACCGCGCCGGAGGCGTTGTAGGTCATGTAGGTGGTGAAGGGCGCGGGGGCGGGGCTGGCGCAGGTGGCCCCGGCCGCGGCGCCCCGGGGGCTGATGGTGGCGACGGGGCGCCCGATGGGGTCATAGCAGGTGCGGGCCAGGTTGCCCAGGGGGTCGGTGGCGGTGGCCTGGTTGCCGGCCCCGTCGTAGGTGCGGGCCCAGACCTTGCCCGCCGGGTCGGTGACCGAGGTCACGTCGCCGGGGTGGGCGGCATCCGCGTGGGCGTAGGTGGTGGCCTGGCCCACGCCCGGGCCCCCGCCGGGCAGGGGGGCTGCGGCCACGGTGAGGTTGCCCCGGGCGTCATAGGCGAAGGCAGCGGTGGAGCCGGCGGCGTCGGTGGTGGCGGTGAGGTTGTGGAGGGCGTCGTAGGCCGCCGTCGAGCGCCGGCCCAGGGCGTCGGTGGTCGATGTGCGGTTGCCGGCGGGGTCATAGGCCATGGTGGTGACCTGCCCGGCGGCGTCGGTGACCGAGGCGACCCCCAGGGTGGAGGCGTCATAGGCAAAGGTGGTGGTGGCCGGCGACGCGCTGCCCCAGCCGGCGGTGCGGGCCCGCAGCAGGTTCGCCTCATAGGTGAACAGCTCCACTCGGCCCGAGGGGTCGGTGACCTTGGTCGAGCCGGGGACGGCGGCGTAGTCGAAGGCGGTGGTGCGGTCGAGGGCGTCGGTCTGGGTCAGCACCCGGCCGGCGCCGTCGTAGGTGTTGCGAACGGACTTGGGGTTGGCGGCGCCGTGCTGGGCGGCGTCGGTCCAGGTGGTGAGGCGGTGGGCGGCGTCGTAGGCGAAGGTGGTGACCCCGCCCCGGGCGTCGGTGACCGCGACGAGGTCGCCGGCGGCGTCGTAGGCGAAGGAGACGACCCGGCCGATGGGGTCGGTGACGCTGGTCAGGCGGCCCCCGGTGAAGGCCAGGGTCAGGCTGCGCCCGGCGGCGTCGGTCACCAGCGTGGTGGCGGGGTTGGGACGGGTGACGGTGGTGGTCTCGCCGTTGAGGTCGCGGATCGAGCTCAGGCGCCCGGTGGCGTCGAAGGTGAAGATCTCCCTGGCCCGGCGGGTGAAGGTCCAGGTGCCGTCGCCGGCCTGCGCCAGGGTGGCCATGACCCGGGGGGCGGCGGTCCATGCCCCGTTGATCAGGTCGAAGGAGACCTGGGCGCCGTTCTCCTGGTCGACGGTCACGGTGGTGGCCCCGATGGCCAGGGACATGGCGTAGGGATGGGCCCAGCCGAACCCCAGCGGGCCGTCGAGGCTGGCCATGGAGGAATCATACGTCCGCCCGAAGGCCAGGGCGGGGCCCCGGCCGGCCACGGCCAGGTCGGAGAAGGTGTGCCAGAAGGCGCCGGTCACGGTGCTGACCGGTCGGTCGGTGACGTTGTTCATCCCCGCCACCTCACAGACGCACAGCTCGGCGGCGTTGTGGCCGCCGGCGCGCAGCTCGCCGGCACTCAGCGGCCCACCGACGGGGAGGGGGAGGACCTTGGTGAACACATCGTAGAGACCGTTGGCGTCGACGGTGGCCACGTCGGCCGCCGCGGAGGCGAAGACGGCCCGGGTGGCGTCGCCGGACAGTGCCGGCGACCGGGATCCCCCGGTGGGCCCCCAGGCGGAGGGGAAGCCCCCACCGGGGGTGGAGGACACCAGGGTGGCGCCGCCGGTGCGCACGTCGGTGGAGAACACGTCCTCCCGGCCGTTGGTGTCGCCGGGGACCAGGTTGGCCGAGGTGGAGGCGAAGGCGATGCGGGCGCCGTTGGCGGACAGGGTGGGGTTGGACAGGGTGCAGGGGTCGGCGTGGGCGTCGGGGTTCTCGGCCAGGGTGGAGAAGCCGGCGTCGACGTTGCAGGTCCCCCCGCCCGAGCCCCCGTCGGGCACCTGGCCCACCGGCGCCACCCGCACGGCGTACCACCCGCCGCCGGTCGAGCCGGTGATGGTGTAGCTGCCGGAGCGGTTGGTGAAGGCCACGAAGCGACCGTCGGCGGAGATGGACGGCTCGACCCGGTAGCGGGCGCCCTCGCAGCCGAGCTGGGAGGCGTTGGGGGGGTCGACCGGGCGGGTGGACACCGCGGTGGTGACGCCCGAGGCCAGGTCACGGGCATAGGCCTGGCGGACCTGGTAGGTCTGGGTGCAGGGGTCGGTGGCCAGCGCCCCCGCCCCCCAGCTGGCCCGGAAGACGACCCGGCGCCCGTCAGCGGAGAGGGCCTGGGGCCCCGACTCGGCGCCGAAGAAGTGGCGGGGGTCGGCCATGGTGGGCCCGCCGCTGAAACCAGGCGGGGGCAGCGGCACCCAGGTGGTGGTGCCCGTGGAGCGGTCCCGCACATAGACATTGGTGCAGCCCCCGGACTGGCAGGTGCCTGGGGTAACAGGTTGGTGGCCAGGGAGGTGAAGGCCACCCGCTGGCCGTCGGCGGAGATGGAGGGCGTGTAGCTGTTGGCGTTGGCCGCCGCCCCGGCGCTGGTCACCGAGGCCACCGTGGTCGCGCCGGCCATGTCCCGCACGAAGACATCTTGGCGGCCGTTGGTGTCGGTACCCACCAGGTTGGTGGCGAAGGAGGAAAAGGCCACGTAGCGCCCGTCGGCGGAGATGGAGGGCTCGGCGCTGGCGGCGTTGGCCCCCCGCCGCCCACGCCGGCCGAGACCAGGGCGGTGGTGCCGTCGGTCAGGTCCCGCCGGTAGACGGCGGGGACCTGGGAGGGGTTGGGCCCCCAGTTCGACGCCTTGGACACGAAGGCGACGTAGCGCCCGTCGGCGGAGATGGCGGGCTCGGT
>JANMRJ010000032.1:0-1465 GCA_031370985.1 Acidimicrobiales bacterium | reverse complement strand
CGTCGTCGCGCTCGACGAGCATCACCGTGGCCCCGCCGGCCTGCATGCGGGCGACGGCCGGACCGAGGTTGCCGGCGTCGACGAACCCGGGGCGGCCCAGCCGGACAGCGTGGCCAGCCACCCGCCCCACCAGGCCGCTGCCGGGGACGGCCTCGACATCGGTGGCCGGCGCCCAGGGGCCCGACCGGCCCCCTGAGCGCGATGACGGGCCCGACGCGGCGAGGACGGCCTGGGCTAGCGGGTGCTCGCTGCGGGCTTCGAGGGCGGCGGCGAGGGCCAGGACCTCGGCCTCCGCCACGCCCGGCGCGGCGACCACTTCGGTCACCTGGGGCCGGTTCTCGGTGAGGGTGCCGGTCTTGTCGAGGGCCACGGTGCGGATGTGCCCCAGCGCCTCCAGGGCCGCGCCGCCCTTGATCAGCACGCCGGAGCGGGTGGCCGCCCCGATGGCGGCCACCACGGTGACCGGCACGGAGTTAGCGAAGGCGCAGGGGGCGGCGGCGACGAGCACCACGAGGGCACGGGACAACCACACGGCGGGGTCACCGAGGAGGGCGCCGGCCCCGGCCAGCACCGCGGCGACGACCAGGACGCCGGGCACCAGGGGCCGGGCGATGCGCTCGGCCAGGCGCTGGCTCGATCCCTTGTGCTCTTGTGCCTCCTCGACGATGCGGACGATGCGGGCGAGTGAGTTGTCCTCGATGCCGGCGGTGACCTCCACCTCGAGGGCGGACCGGCCGTTGATGGCCGCGGCGAGGACCTCTTCGCCTGGGCCGCGCTCCACCGGGACGGACTCACCCGTGATAGCCGAGAAGTCGAGCGACGAGCGGCCGAGGAGGATCACGCCGTCGGTGGCTACCCGCTCGCCGGGGCGGACGAGCAGCCGGTCGCCCGTGCGCAGGTCGGCGGCGTCGACCGACGCAGCCCGGCCGTCGACCAGCACGGTGGCTCGTGGCGGGACGAGCTCGAGGAGGGCGCGCAGCCCGTGGCGGGTGCGGGCCAGGGCGTAGGTCTCGAGGGCTTCTGAGATCGAGAAAAGGAAGGCGAGGGTGGCCGCCTCGCCCAGCTCGCCGAGGGCCACGGCGCCGGCGGCGGCGATGGCCATCAGGGTGCCGACGCTCAGTCGGCCCCGCAGGAGGGCGCGCAGGGCCTGGGGCACGAAGGTGGAGCCGCCGACCACCAGGGTGAGGACGAAGAAGGCCACGGACACCGCATCCCTGCCGGCTACGGCGGCGGTGATGCCGGCGGCGAGGCCGAGGCCGGCGACACCCGCGGCCTGGATCTCACGAATGTCGCGGAGCTTGGCCGGGGGACCGGTGGCCGGCTCGCCCCCTCGGCAGCACGCCTCGCTCATCGGGCCGCGTCCCTTCGTACGCCGACCACTGCGCCGGCCGTCGGTCGACAATCTACCGGGACGGGCTGCATCAGGCGGGTCGATGGCGGGGGGGGTCTACGCGCCGGCGTGGCG
>JANMRJ010000008.1:0-7440 GCA_031370985.1 Acidimicrobiales bacterium | reverse complement strand
CGGCCGTCCGTCGCCGTGTCGGTACTGGCCGACGTGCTCGACGTATGCCCTCGAGGCACTAGCGACCCATGGTGCTGCCCGCGGCGGGTGGCTGACCGCCCGCCGCCTGCTCCGCTGTCACCCGTGGGCCTCGCGGTCGGGGGTCGACCCGGTGCCGGCGGCCCGGTCGCGTGAGCTCGTCGGGGCGTCGTCGTGAAGTTGATGCTCGCCGCCTTCTGGATCCTTGACCCGATCTACGGCGCCATGGGCCGGGTGCTGGCGTTCTTCTACTCCGTGGTGTCGTCCTACGGGGTGTCGATCGCGCTGCTGACCATCGCGGTGCGCGTCCTGCTTATCCCGCTGACGACCAAGCAGGTCAAGTCGCAGCAGGCCATGCAGCGCATCCAACCCGAGATCAAGCGGCTGCAGGCGAAGCACAAGAACGACCGCCAGAAGCTCAACGAAGAGATGATGAAGTTCTACAAGCAGAACAAGGTCAACCCGTTGGCCGGGTGCCTGCCGATCCTCCTCCAAGCGCCGCTCTTCATCGTTCTCTACCGCCTGGTCCTGGACCTGAGCCACAAGAACGGCCCCAAGCACGTGCCTACCTCCAGCACGCTCTTCACCTCCTTGGTGGAGTCCGGCGGGAAGATGGTGTCGTGGGGCATTGACCTTTCGAAGTCAGCGTCGTCGGTGGGTGGCACCAAGGCGCTGCCGTTCTACCTGCTGATCGCCATCACGGTGGCCACCGGGTACTTCCAGCAGCGGCAGATGACGGCTCGCCTGCCCAAGGACTCGATCAACCCGCAGATGCAAATGGTCACCAAGATTTTTCCCGGCATCATCGGTTTCATTTCGCTGTCGGTGCCCGCCGGCGTCGTCGTCTACTTCATTGTGTCGAACCTGTGGCAGATCGGCCAGCAGGCGGTGATGTTCCGGGCCTTCCCCCCGCCAAACATGACTGCGGGGGATGACGACGGCAGTGGCAGCGGCAAGGACAGCCCGAAGCTGGCGGGTGGGGCGGGCAAGGGTGGCGGTGGCGGTGGCGGTGGCGGTGGCGGTGGCCGGGCCGGAGGCGGTGGCGGTCGTCGGGCCGGCGGCGGTCGGGCCGGGACGGGCGGTCGTAGCGGTGCGGCGCAGGGCCAGTCGGGTCGTACGACGCCGGCCGGCGGGCCGAAGAAGCGGGCGCCAAAGTCGCAGACCAAAGGCAAGCGCCCGCCCCCCTCGCCCCGTCCCAAGGGCCTTCCGGGGTCCGAGGGGAAGCGTGGGTCAGGATCCAACGGGGCCAGCGGCCCGAACGCCACCTCGGCGAAGAACTCCAGACGGAAGGACAGGTAGTCGTGGAATGGGTCGAAGTGACGGCCAAGACCGTCGAAGAGGCTAAGGACGAGGCGCTCGACCAGCTTGGGGTTGACGAGAGCGAGGCTGAATTCGAGGTGCTGGAGGAACCCAAGGCGGGCCTCTTCGGCCGCCTGCGCTCGGAGGCTCGGGTTCGGGCCCGGGTGGCGCCTACCGCGGTGCGGCCCAAGATCGAGCGCGGATCCCGCCGGCGGGGGCGCAGGGACGGACCCGGGGCGTCGACCGGCGCGGATGCGGTGACGGAGACTGCCGTGGCGCCGACGCGTGGTGTGGGTGATCCCGGCGCAGGCGGCGGCGCGGGCGACGGCGGTGGTGGTGGCCGGCGGGGCAACGGCGCAGGGCGCCATGGGAACACCTCCGAACCCCGTGCGGACAGACGTCCGAAGCCGGCCACCGACAAGGGAGAAGCCATGTACGACGCACAGGAGCAGACCGGAAACCCCGGCGAGGTGGGCGAGGAGTTCCTGAGCGGCCTCGTGTCGGCGTTCGGTGTGACCGGGACGGTGACCAAAAGCCTGCTCGACGATGGGGACACGATCGAGCTGGCCATCGAAGGCGACGAGGTCGGCATGCTGATCGGCCCCCGTGGCGCCACGCTCGCGGCCATCCAGGAGCTGACCCGTACCGTGGCACAGCGCCGGGTAGCTGAGGGCCAGCCCCGTATCGTGGTTGATGTCGCCGGCTACCGGAAGGACCGGCGGGAGGCGCTGGAGCGCTTCACCCGTGATGTCGCCGCCCAAGTGGTGGCCTCAGGCGTGGTCCGGGTGCTCGAGCCCATGCCGCCGGCCGACCGCAAGGTGGTGCACGACACCGTGAACACCATTGATGGCGTTTCGACATCGTCGGAGGGCGAGGAACCCCGCCGGCGGGTTGTCATCCTGCCCGACGCCAGCTGATCCAGCCGCTGGACGCGCTCCCGCTGGTGCTAGAGGAGGCCCGCCGGCTCGGTTTCTTGGGTCCCGGGCCGGTGTCTACCCATCTCGACCACGCCAGCGGGTTCGGCGAGGTGGTCGAGCGATTGTTCGGGGCCGGCGGCCCCGAACGTGCCGGCGACTTGGGCGCCGGCGGGGGAGTCCCCGGCTTGGCGCTGGCCGTGCGGTTCCCTGGTTGCCGGTGGGTCTTGGTCGAGGCCATGGTCCGACGTGCGGGTTTCCTGCGCGCCGCGGTCGCCGAGCTCGGTCTGGTCGAGCGAGTGATCGTCGTCGAGGAACGGGCCGAGGTCGTCGGCCGTGCGCCGGAGTACCGGGGCCGTCTCGACCTAGTGGTGGCTCGTGGCTTCGGACCGCCGGCGGTTGTTGCCGAGTGCGCCGCTCCCCTGCTCAGGGTCGGTGGGTCCGCCGTGGTGAGCGAGCCGCCTGGCGGCGATCCCTTACGCTGGCCCGCGGTGGGCTTGGAGGCGCTGGGGATGGTGCCGGCGCCGGCGACCCCCGGTGGGGGATGGGCGTATCAGGTGCTGGCGCAGGCATTGTCGTGCCCGGAGCGATTCCCTCGGCGGATCGGCGTCCCGGCGAAGCGCCCCGTCTTTTAGCCAGGAGGGGCCGAGGCCCCTCTCGGTTCCCCTCCCCGTTGGTTGAGCCGTTTCCGGCGGCACTCAGGCTCCTTGGCGGCGAAGCCAACCTGCGGGGTCTCTTGTGGGGGCAGAGCTCCCACAAACCCAGTGGGGGAAGAGCCGTCGCCCACCTTCGGGACGAGGCGCCCGACCTGGCGGCCCCTGGAAGGTCGGTTCTCGCCTGTGTACAACCCTCAAGGCGATGTTCCACGTGAAACAGAGCTTGACCCTGAGGTTCGACGTGCCAGAATGCCGGGATGGACGAGGAGCGGGGCGGCGGGAGCTATGGCGGGGCCATTCTCCGGCAGTTCGACCCTGGGAGGCCGGCGTTCGAAGCCCACCCGTCCGATGACGACCGCGAGTCCGTCCCCGCCCCCAAGCAGGCGGAATACGGTCTCACGGCTCCTGAGTCCCCGGAGACGCCGTCTCGGGGGGAGCCGGCGCTAGCGATGCCCCACGACGACGGTATCTCGGAGTCCGGTCATTCCGAAGGCCCGGCCGCAGATGCCGAGGTACCCCAGGCCGCGCCGGGCGCGCTGCTGGCCGAGGACCGTCCCCTCGCCGAGGCCGACCAGTTGGCAGAGGTTGGCACTGAGGTATTCGCCCCCGACGATGTCGACACACCGCTGGTAGCAGTCACCGATCCCCTTTCAGGACCCCTCGATCCGCTGACGCCGGATGCGCCGCCGGCGTCGAACCGGCCGGGTGCGGCTGTCGTTCGGCCACTCCCCCGGATCATGGCCATCGCCAACCAGAAGGGCGGGGTGGGCAAGACAACCACCGCGGTCAACCTGGGGGCGGCGCTGGCCGAACTGGGCTACCGGGTGCTGGTTATCGACCTCGACCCTCAGGGCAACGCCACGACCGGCCTCGGCATTAATGCCCGCAACCTTGAGTCCTCGATCTACGACGTCCTGCTGAACGATCTCAACCTCGAGGACTGCATTGAACCGACCGAGGTCCGCAATCTCTTCCTAGCGCCGGCCACCATCGATCTGGCCGGCGCTGAGATCGAACTGGTGCCGGCGTTCAGCCGCGAGCTCCGCCTCCGACGAGCCTTGGAGCGCCTGGGCGACGAGTACGACTTCACCCTGATCGACTGCCCCCCGTCACTCGGTCTGCTCACCGTCAACGGACTCGCCGCGGCTACCGAGGTGGTGGTCCCGATCCAGTGCGAGTACTACGCCCTTGAGGGCCTGGGCCAGCTCCTGCGGAACGTCGATCTGGTCAAACGGAACCTGAATCCCACCCTCGACCTGGGAGCCATCATTCTGACCATGTACGACGCCCGGACCAAGCTGTCCGACCAGGTGACCAAGGAGGTGCGCCAGCACTTCGGGCCGAAGGTGTGCCGCAACATTGTGCCTCGCACCGTCCGCCTCTCCGAGGCACCTTCATTCGGTCAGCCCATCATCGTGTTCGATCCGACCTCTCGGGGCGCCATCGCCTACCGGGAGCTGGCCAAGGAGGTGAGTGGTGGCGCGCCAAGGCGGGCTGGGTAGGGGGCTCGGGGCACTGATCCCGCCCCGCAGTGTGGACGGTGAGGACGAGCCGACCTTTCAAGATCTGCCAGTCGGCGCCATTACCCCGAACCAGCGCCAGCCTCGCACCCAGTTCGACGAGGAGTCCCTGGTCGCACTCACGGCATCGGTGCGAGAGCTTGGCGTCCTTCAACCTGTGTTGGTCCGGGCCTCGGGCAACGGGAGCTATGAGCTCATCGCCGGTGAACGTCGCTGGCGGGCGGCCAAACGGGCCGGCCTATCGCTCATCCCGGCCATTATCCGCACGGTCGACGACACGCTCTCCTTGGAACAGGCTTTGGTCGAGAATGTCCAGCGGGAGGATCTCAACCCCCTCGACGAGGCCGCGGCCTACCAGCAGCTCCTGGAGGACTTCCACCTCACCCACGATGAGCTGGCATCCCGGGTCGGCAAGAGCCGGGCCGCGATCTCGAACACCCTCCGGCTGTTCCAGCTCCCTCCGTCCGTCCAGCGCATGGTCGCTGAGACCAGGCTTACCGCCGGCCACGCCCGTGCCCTCCTCACCACCCCAGACCGGGCGTACCAAGAAGCGCTAGCTCAGCGAATTGTGACCGACGGCATGTCGGTGCGCGCCGTGGAGGAGGCGGCCCGCCAGCACAACGCGGCCCAGACCGCCGGCGTACCCGGTACGAGCGGCGCCGGCGCGGCCAGCCGCGGTTTACGGCCCCCTGGTCTTCTGGAACTCGAGGAACTCCTTTCCGCTTACCTTGACACCCGGGTAGCCATCGCCATGGGCGGCTCCAAGGGCGCCAAAGGGAAGGTGACCATCGAGTTCGCCACGCTGGAAGACCTCGAGCGCATCTACCGGGCCATGACGGCTCCGGCCCTCCAGGACCAGCCCGATTAAGCCTCCGACCCCGGCCCGGGTCCGGGTCCCGGCCTCGCCACGGTCCGGGTCACAAGCACGCAGCCCAGCCAGGTCGTGATCGGCACGGCGGCGATGAGTCCCAGACTGCCGACGAGCGTCTGCACGATCTCCTGGGCGACGATCTCACCGGTGAGGACATCGCCCAGGCGCCGGCCAGCCACGGTGAAGATCACGAACAAGGGGAGCGCAGCGCCGGCGTAGGCCAGCACCAGTGTGTCGACAGTCGAGGCGATGTGGTCCCGGCCGATCCGCATGGCCGACCGGTACAGGTGGCCGGCGCTCACCGCCGGGTTGGCCAGGTAGATCTCCCACACCGCCGACGCCTGGGTCACCGTCACGTCGTTGAGTACCCCGAGGCCACCGATCACGATGCCGGCCAGGAGCATGCCTCGCAGGTTTACCGAGCGACCAAGCACGCCCCGCAGGTAGGTGCCTTCCTCCGACGACAACCCGGTCAGCTTGGTCGCCTCGACGAACACGACGCCAAGAAGCGCAGTGAGGCCGAGGGCGACCAGCGTGCCGAGCACCGCGGTGGTCGTCCGGGCCGAGATGCCGTGGGCCAGGTAGATGATGAGGATGGCGATGACTGCGGAGCCGACGACGGCCGCCGCCAGTGCGTTCTCGCCGGCCAGGATCGCCGGCAGTACGAACCGCACGAGCACGAGCAGGCTGACACCGAGCCCCAGGAGTGCCGCCGCCCCCCGCCACCGTGCCAGCCCGACGACGGCGACCGCGAACAGCAGGCTTAGGGCCAGCAACGGTGTTCGGCGCTGGAAGTCGGCGAAGTAGTAGGCGACCGGCACACCTGGATCGGCGGCCCGACCCAGGATCACCCGGTCGCCACCACGCAAAGTGGGCTGGTCGGGACTCTCCGTGATATTAAGCGTGGTGTACTGGCCCTTTTCCGGCCCGCTGTTCAGTCGGGTGGTCACGTCGCGGCAGGTGAGGGTTACGCCGGGGAGCGGCGACCGGCACAGTACGACCGTCGACTCGGTCACGGTGGCGTCGACCAGGTCGACGGGTGTCTCGAGGCCGGCGGAGCGGTCGCGGGCGACCGACGGCGGCCACAGGACCACCAGGCCAACCACCGTGCCCAGGACGAACGCGCCGACGACCAGCGCCATCACCCGCCGCAGCGCCGGCGGCAGCCGGAGCGCCGACCCCGCAGACGACGAACCCGCAGGCGCCGGCCCCTCAGACGCCGGCCCCTCAGACGCCGGCCCAGTGCCATGACGATGGGTCACGCCGGCCATTCTGACCCGGCGGCCACCCCCGCCCGGCGACACCAGGACGGCTGGGCGCGTTCCGGCCCGGGCCACGCCTGGACGGCAGTCGCAGTAGAGCGCCGGCCACGCCGCCGCTCTAGACGACCCGTCCGCACCCCGTGCGCGGCCAACCACGCTCCCTACGCCGATACACGCGAACATGATCCCAGGGCGGGTGCGACAGCGCGATGGGGCGCACAGGGGCGGGAACCCACCCCGGGGGTCAGGAGGTAGCGTGCCAACGGTGGCTGACCAGGCGAGGTTCGCAGATGTGGCGATGGAGCACATGCCGTCGCTGTACACGGCCGCCCTGCGGATGACGCGCAACCCCGCCGATGCCGAGGATCTCGTCCAAGAGACGTACCTGAAGGCCTACCGGGCGTTCAACAGCTTCACCGAAGGCACCAACCTCAAGGCCTGGCTGTACCGAATCTTGACGAACACCTACATCAACACCTACCGGGCCAAGAAGCGCCGGCCCGAGGAGTCGGACATCGACGACCTCGAGAACTTCTACCTCTACCGGCGCCTCGGGGGCCTTGAGGGCGCCACCGCCGGCCGCAGCGCGGAGGACGAGGTGCTCGACCATTTCACCGAGACCGAGGTGAAGGAGGCCATCGAGGCGCTGCCCGAGCAGTTCCGGATAGCGGTCCTGCTGGGTGACGTGGAAGGATTTTCCTACAAGGAGATCGCCCAGATCCTCGACGTGCCCATCGGAACGGTCATGAGCCGCCTGTATCGTGGAAGAAGGGCGCTCCAGAAACGGTTGTACGAATTCGGACGTCAGCGTGGACTTGTATCCGAGCGTGAGGGGACCCATGGATGAGCATTGCGTAGAGGCTGTGGAGCGGCTGTACCACTACCTCGACGGCGAGCTCA
>JANMRJ010001171.1:0-1192 GCA_031370985.1 Acidimicrobiales bacterium | reverse complement strand
GCGAGCCTCGACCCGTTCGAGGATCAGCTTCTTCGTCGGTCGGCTGGCGTCGACGTGCTCGTCCAGCACGGTCCGGCAGGTGTCCAGCAACCGCTGGTCCACGCCCCCGAGGGGGTCGAGCTCGCGGTGGTGACGACTGTCGATGAGACCGGCTGGACCGTCGACGGCGTAGGCCGCCAGCCACCGCTGGACTGTGCGGACGCCCACCCCGACCTCGTCAGCCTTGGCCTGCTGGCGCATCAGGACGGGACGGTCGCAGCGATAGGCCGGACGTGGCTCGCCTATGTCCGCCAGCGCGGCCGAGCCCGACCGGAAGCCGGTCAGAACCTCCCGAACGTGGCCCACCCGCTCGGCCAGTCGACGGCCCTCGGCATCGGAGAGGTTGTCGACGAGCTGGCCCAGGGCGTCCTGTGGAGCGAGCTCACCGCCCGGCGACAGCGCCGCCCCGTGGGCCAGCACATGGCGCAGGTCGGCGGCCCAGGTGCGCCCCTGCTGGGAACGAAGCGTGACGTGCGACCCGCCAATGGCAATGACCGTGTGAGCCTCGCTCTCGTAGCGCAGCAGGGACCCGACCGCGAGGGTGGTCGTCCATGACGTCATGCGGCACGCTCCAGGATCGTCTCGCCGGACAGGAGGTGGTTGAGATCGGCGCGCAGTGCGCCCGACCACACGAGGTGGAGGAGACAGGGGCGGATCAGGGCCGGCGGGCCGACGGCTGAACACCGAGCCTCGACGCCTCCGATGCTTCCCGGTTCAGCGACGGCGGTCAGGACGTCGCCGAGCAGCGCGCCGTCGAACCTGTCCCGGCGGCGATAGCCGGCCAGGAAGCGGACATTGGCCAGCACGACCTCGGACGCGCCCGACCACACCTCGTGGCGCCAACCCCGCAACCCGAACGCCACGCCCGCCCACGCCAAGGTGCCCGCCACCTTGGCGTCGCCAAGACGGGGTTGCGGCTTGACGTTCACGATGGTGATGAGGCCCTGGCGGTCGATCAACGCGAAGTCGGGGACGTGGCGCCTGGTCTGACCGGAGACAGTGGCCTCGATGAGGAACGGCTGGGAAAGGATCCATCCCACCTGGGGGTCGAAGTCAGCCAGCAGCAGGCGAGCCAGCTCGAGGCGGCTCTCGTAGGCCACGTGACCGCCGGTCGTGGACGACCAGTACAGGCCCGAGTAATGGTCTGGCCGCG
>JANMRJ010000272.1:0-19921 GCA_031370985.1 Acidimicrobiales bacterium | reverse complement strand
CTTGAACGCCGCCATACGGTCGGTCACGTTGTTCTGGCTGGCAGTCCCGGTGAGAGCGATGACGTTGCCCTTGGAGAAGCCCGCCTTCTTCATCCCCTCGACGAGATTCTGGGCGGCGAACTTCCCGAGCGCCGGGTCATCGGTGCGCGCTTCGGCGGTAACGAGCTTCGCTCCCGCCGGTGACTGGCGCCCGATAGCGCCGACAATCGCGATGCCGGCCTGCTTCGCCCGGATGTACGACGGGACGATTGCGGATGCACTCGCCGGCACCGAGATGATCAGGTTGGGCTTGTCGGCGATCAGCCGGTTCATGTTCTGCGCGTCGACCGCCGGATCGAACACCGACGAGAGGACCGTTACGGATGCACCCTGCTTCTCCAGCCCGCTCTTGACCGAGTTCGCCCAGGCGGCACAGAAGGGGTTCTGGTTCGTGCAGATGATGACGCCGACCTTCTTGCCGGCGAGAGCGCCGTGCTTCTTGGCCGCTCCGAGTGCGCCGCCGGTGACGAAGACGGTCACGGCAGTCGCGAGCGCGGTGAGCAAAAGAAAACGCAATGTCTTGCGCCTCATGGTCATACGTCCTTCCCTATCTGACGATTGACGAAGGTCCGCAGAGCGGATGGTGCATGACGCCCGAAGATCGGGCGGTGCGGGGGGACGGGATCGGTTCGGCAACCTCGAGCGATGCATACGTAGTCATACAACGTGTCCGAAGGCGTGTCAACAGCGGGCCGGGCGCGCCCCGCGCTCAGGCTGGCGGAGGGACGGCGAGCGTCTCTCGCCGGATCAGACCGACCGGGAAGACACGCCGCCGCGCAGGCATCGTGCCCTCCGACGCGATTCGCTCGATCAGCAGCTTCGCCGCCGCCCGGCCCATCTCCGCGAGGGGTTGTCGAACGGTGGTGAGGTTGAACCCTTCCCATCCCGCCATGTCGATGTCGTCGAAGCCGACGATCGAAAGCTCCGTCGGAACGTCGACACCCACGCGCCGCGCCGCGTCGAGCGCGCCGAAGGCGATGACGTCGTTCGCCGCGAACACGGCCGTCGGGCGCGGCTCCGCGGCGAGGAGGTCGAGGCACCACTGATAGCCGCTGTGGTGGCTGAACTGCCCGACGCGGCGCAGGGTCTCGTCGAATGGGATGCCGAACGCCTTGAGCTGCTCGCGGAAACCACGCTCGCGGTCACGGCTCGTCGTCGCGTTCTCCGGTCCGGTGATGATGGCGATACGGCGGTGGCCGAGCTCGACCATCGCCTCGGCCACGAGCCGTCCACCCCGATAGTTGTCCGAAACGACGGTGTCCGCCTGCGCAGAGTCGATGTAGCGGTTGACGAGGACGGCCGGGATGTCGCGCGCTCCGTGCCCTGGAAGCGGGGTCCCGAGCGTCGCTGACACGTACACCAGCCCATCCACGGCGGCCCCGTTCACGAGGTCGCTCACGTGCTGTTCCACGCTTGCGTCGCTCCGCTCGTTGAAGAGGATCGTCCGGTAGCCGGCAAGCGCGAGCTCGTTGTGCAAGATGTCGAGCAACTCGGGATAGAAAGGGTTCGTGATGTCGCTGACGACGACACCGACCGTGCCGGTCTTCCGGGTGCTGAGACTCCGCGCGGCGAGGTTCGGCGTGTATTGCATCTGCCGCGCCGCTTCGAGAATGCGTTCCGTTGTCTCCGCGGACACGCGAGGATCGCCCCGGAGCGCGCGTGAGACGGTGGACTGGCTGATCTTGAGCTTCCGCGCAATGTCGTTGCTCGTGACGGGCATGCTCCGAGCATGGCAGACGCTCGGCTCGAAATCACATCCATCGGCCCGGGACGGTCGGATTGCCGTCCCATTTGACAAGACTGCGACCGAGGTCTATGCATACGTAGTCACTCCCAGGAAAGAGGCCGCTTGCAAACGCTCAAGACGCCCACGGGCGCGCATCATCGCGTGGACGCGGGCGACGCCGTCGCGAAGGTCGTCGATGAGATCATCTCGGCTGTCGCAGCAGCCGGCGACGACGCCGTCCGGCGCTTCTCGGCCCGCTTCGACAGCTGGGCGCCGAGCAGCTTCCGTCTGACCACCGAGGAGATCGCGGCCAGCCTGGCGCGGGTCCCAGCCCAGGTAGTCGACGACATCCTGTTCTCCCAGGAACAGGTGCGCGCCTTCGCCCGTGCGCAGCGAGAGACGATGGTCGACCTCGAGGTCGAGACGCTCCCGGGCGTCCGGCTCGGCCACCGGCACATTCCCTTGAAGAGTGTCGGCGCCTACGTTCCGGGCGGGCGATACCCGATGGTGGCATCCGCCCACATGAGCATCGTCACCGCCAAGGTCGCAGGCGTGGAACGGGTTGCGGCCTGCACGCCGCCCCTCGATGGGAGCGTTCCGGATGCGACCGTCGCTGCGATGCATCTGGCGGGCGCCGACGAGATCTACATCCTCGGCGGCGTACAGGCGCTGGCCGCGCTCGCCCTCGGGACCGAGACGATCGACCCGGTGGACTTCCTCGTCGGCCCGGGCAACGCATACGTCGTCGAGGCGAAGCGGCGGTTGTTCGGGAAGGTCGGAATCGACCTCGTCGCCGGCCCAACCGAGATCCTCGTCGTCGCGGACGACACGGCCGACCCCTTGATCGTCGCCGCAGACCTCCTCGGTCAGGCAGAGCATGGTCCCGCCTCGGCGGCTGTGCTCGTCACTACGTCTCAGGCGCTTGCGGAGGAGACGCTGCGGCAGATCGCAGCTCAACTCGAGGACCTGCCCACGGCGGACATCGCCGCTCGAGCGTGGGAGGACTACGGCGAGGTCGTGGTCGTCGCATCCGACGACGAGGCGCTCGAGCTCGCCGACGCCTATGCGTTCGAGCACGTAGAGATCCAAACGGCCGACCCGCGCTGGTACCTCGAGCGGATGCGGAACTACGGCGCGCTGTTCCTCGGCGGGGCCACGACGGTCGCCTACGGCGACAAGACGATCGGCACGAATCACATCCTCCCGACGGGAGGCGCCGCGCGCTACACGGGTGGCCTCTGGGTCGGGAAGTTCCTGAAGACGGTCACGTTCCAGGAGTGCGACGAGGCTGCGAGCGCGATGATCGGCGAGATCTGCGCGCGTCAGTGTCGGATCGAGAACTTCGAGGGACACGCGCGGTCGTGCGATGTCCGCGTCGAGAAGTACCGCTCCCTCGCCCTGCTCGCGGAGGAGACCGCATGAGCTACCGGCTCGGCGTGGACGTCGGCGGGACCTTCACCGACGTCGTTCTCTACGACAGCGCCGAGAAGCGCATGTGGCTGGCGAAGACGCCGAGCACACCGCAAGACCAGTCGGAAGGCGTCATCGAGGGCATCCGCCTTGCGGTCGGGCGTGCGGGCGTCGAGCTTCCCGACCTCGACGCCATCCTCCATGGCACGACGGTTGCGACCAACGCCGTCCTCGAGCGCCGTGGCGCACTCGTCGGGTTGATCGTCACACGCGGATTCCGGCAGATCCTCCACCTCGCCGAGGCTTGGACGCCGGGGCCGCTGTTCGGCTTCATGGTGTACGAGAAGCCCGAGCCGCTGACCGACACCCGCTATGTCCGCGAGGTGCCGGAGCGGACCGGCGCCGACGGGACGATCATCGAGGCGATCGACGAGACCGCCGTGCGTGAGGCCGTCGAGGAGCTGGTCGCAGACGGCGTCGAGGCGCTCACCGTGTGCCTGCTCAACGCCCACGCGAACGGCCGCCACGAGCGGGTCATCGCGGAGATCGCAACCTCCGTTGCCCCCGACCTCCCGCTGTCGATCTCCTCCGAGATCCTCCCCGAGTTCCGGGAGTACGAGCGCACGGTGACGACGCTGATGAACGCGTACGTCGCTCCGGCGCTCGAGAAGTACTTGACCAACGTTCGCGACGGCCTCGCCGCGGCCCACGTCCGCGCGCCGATTCAGGTCGTGCGTTCGGATGGGGGGCTGATGAGCCTCGAATCCGCCTGCAAGTACCCGGTGCAGACCGTTCTGTCGGGGCCTGCCGGCGGGGTCAGCGGCGCCTCCTTCGTCGCGTCCCACGCGGGCTTCGACCGCATCCTCACCTTCGACATGGGAGGGACGTCCACGGACGTCGCCGTCTGCGTATCGGGCCGGCCGGAGATCACGCGCGAGACCAACGTCGGCGACTTCCCCGTTCGTGCGCCAGCGGTCGACGTCGCGAGCATTGGTGCGGGTGGCGGCTCGATCGCCTACGTCGCCGAGGCGACGGGGGCACTCAGGGTCGGTCCGGAGAGCGCGGGCGCGCTTCCCGGCCCGGCCTGCTACGGCCGCGGCGGCGAAGCGGCCACGGTTACCGATGCCAACGTCGTCCTCGGCCATCTACCGCCCCGACTCCTCGGCGGCGAGTTCGAGCTCGACGCCGACGCCGCCTACGCCGCGGTCGCCCGCGTCGCCGAGGTCCGCGGCGCCGGCGTCGAGGAGACGGCGGGAGCGATCGTGAGCATGGTCGACGAGGCGATGCTCGGCGCGCTACGGGTCGTCACCGTGCAGCGCGGCAGGATGCCCGCCGAGTTCGCGCTCGTCGCTTTCGGGGGTGCGGGCGGTCTGCACGCCAACGCGCTTGCGCGGATCCTCGGCTGCTACCCGGTGATCGTCCCGGCGGAGTCCGGCGTGCTGTCGGCGCTCGGATTCATCTCCTCGGAGGTCAAGAACGAGTTCAGCCAGACGGTTGTGAAGAGCATCGCGGCCACGACCCCCGACGCCGTCCGCGAGCCCTTCGAGCTGCTCACGGCCCGCGCCCGCGACTGGCTCGACGCGGAGAACGTCGACGTCGCCGACCAGGACATCCGCTTCATCCTCGACATGCGCTACACACGCCAGGGCTTCGAGATCCCGATCGAGCTGGACGGTGCCGCGCTCGCCGCGCTCGACCTCGCGGCGCTGGAGCGGAGCTTCGGCGAGGCCCACAGCCGCCTCTACGGGTTCGTGCTCGAGGGCGGCGCGGAGATCGTCAACCTGCGTGTGGTCGCAACGGGCCGTGTGCCGCTCCCCGAGCTCGAATCGCGGCCGGAGCGCGGCAACGATGCGTCCCCGGCGCAGACCGGCACGCAGCAGGTCTGGACGCGTCAGGGAACACTCGACGTCCCGACCTATGCGCGGGCCGCGCTCGAGCCGGGAATGGTGCTCGACGGCTACGCGATCGTCGAGCAGTACGACGCGACGACGGTCGTGCTCCCGGGTCACGTCGCCGTCGTGGACCCGTGGTTGAACCTCCTGATCAGGCCCGAGGAGGCGAGCAGATGAGCACGACGATCGACGTGGGGACACTCGACCTGATCGAGAACGCGCTCCTCAACGCGCGATTCGAGATGGACGAGGTCGTCCGGCGCGCGGCCATGTCGCCGATGATCCGTGTGCAGCACGACGAGTTCCCGATGATCTGCAACGCCCGCGGCCAGATGGTGGTCGGCCAGTTCGGCTCGTACATCCCCGAGGTGATCGACCGCTTCGGAGGCGAGATCGTGGAGGGCGACGTGATCCTGCTGAACGACCCGTACCTCTGCAAGGGATCGATCTCGCACTGCAACGACTGGCTCGTGATCCTGCCCGTCTTCTTCGAGGGCAGGCGCGTCGCGTTCGCGTCGCTGTTCGGCCACATGATGGACGTGGGCGGAAAGGTTCCCGGCAGTCAGGTCTCCGACGCCCTCTCGATCTGGGAGGAGGGGATACGGATCCCGCCGATCAAGATCTTCGACCGCGGCGTCCTCAACGAGACGGCGCTCGCCGTCATCCTCAACAACACGCGCACCCCGGATACGAACCGGAGCGACCTGATGGCGATCATCGGCGGCTGCCGCGCTGCGGAGCGGCGCATCGTCGAGATCTGCGAGCGGTTCGGCCCGGACACGCTCGAGGCCGCTTGTGACGCACTCCTCGAGCGGACGCGGCGGGCGATGGCGCACATCATCCGCCGGTACATCCCGGAGGAGCCCGCCACGTTCACCGACTGGGTCGACGACGACGGCCTCGGCAACGGCCCCTTCAAGATGGTGCTGACGATCTGGCGGGACGGAGACGTCTGCCACGCCGACTGGACGGGAACCGACGATCAGGCGCCGGGATCGATCAACTTCCACATCCACGAGGGCCTGTGCAAGCTGTTCCTGGGGATCTACATGATCATGGCCTTCGACCCCGAGATCCTGTTCAACGACGGGATCTACGATGTCTTCGAGGTGACCCTCCCCGAGGGATCGCTGCTGAACCCGAAGTTCCCCGCGCCGCTGTCGAACCGGCTGAACGTCCACACGCGCCTCTTCGACTGCATCAGCGGCGCGCTCGGCCAGAAGGCGCCGGAGTTGTCGATGGCGGCGGGATACGGGACCAGCCCGTTCTTCGTCTTCTCCGGCTACGACGCCGACGGCGAGTACTTCCAATTTGTCGAGCTGCTCTTCGGCGGCTTGCCGGCGCGGTACTCGGCGGACGGGCTCGACGGGCACTCCTGGTGGCCGCTGTTCCGAACGACGCCGGCGGAGTACGCCGAGACGTATTACCCCATACGGATCTCGAGCTATGTCCCCGCGCGCGACACCGGCGGGGCCGGGTTCCATCGCGGCGGCACCGGGATCGAAAAGACCTACGTGTTCACCGGCCCGGGTTCGTTCACGGTGAACGACGACCGCGCCACGATCCCCCCCTGGGGGATCAACGGTGGGCGCCACGGCGGTTGCAGCACGAAAACGCTGATCCGCGCGTCGGGCGAGGTGGTCGAGCTGCCGTCGAAGATCGACCAGGTGCCGGTGAGCGCGGGGGACTCGCTCGTGTTCCGAACCGCAGGCGCCGGGGGCTGGGGCGATCCGTTCGACCGTGACAGCCGGCTCGTTCTCCGGGATGTGCTCCGCGACCTCATCACTTCGGAAGCCGCTCGTCGCGACTACGGCGTCGTCCTCGACGGGCGCGACCTCGACGAGCAGGCTACGGCGGCCGAGCGCGCCCGACTCCGGGAGCAGCGCGGGCCGATCGCCCAATTCGACTTCGGCCACGCCCCGACAGGAGGACCAGCATGACGACGAGCCTACGATCGCGACTGACCGAGCAGGGCGCCATTGTCGCCCTCGGCGCGCACGACGGCCTCACCGCACGGATCGCGGAGCGAGCCGGGATCGAGGCGCTGTACCACGGTGGTTACGCACTCGCCGCGCATCACTTCGGCTTGCCGGACGTCGGCCTCGTCGGGCGCGCGGAGGTCGTGGAGAGCGTTCGCCGGATGCGCGCGGCGACGGATCTTCCGATCATCGTCGACGCCGACACCGGTTACGGGTCGGAGGCCGGCGCCTGGCTCACGGTCCGTGAGCTCGAGGCGGCCGGCGCGAACGCCGTCCAGATCGAGGACCAGGTGTCCCCGAAGCGCTGCGGCCACATGGAGGGGAAGGAGGTCATTCCCACCGAGGAGATGGTGCTCAAGGTCCAGGCCGCCGTGGCGGCGCGACGTTCCGACGAGACGCTGATCATCGCGCGCTCGGACGCGCTGCAGGTGACAGGCCCCGACGACGCGATCGCCCGTTGCAACGCGTACAGCGGCGCCGGGGCAGACCTCGTCTTCGTCGATGCCCCCCGCAGCGTCGCGGAGTACGCGGCGATCGCGGAGCGCTGTTCCGCGCCGTGCGTCGCCAACATGTCGGAGACAGGCAGGTCGCCGGAGATCCCGACGCCCGATCTCGAGGCGATGGGCTACAAGCTCGTGATCTTCCCGAGCACGCAGACGTGGCTCTTCGCGAAGGCGTACGACGAGCTCTGCCAGGCCGTCGTGCGCGACAGGACGACCGCCGCTCTCGCTGACCGCTTCACGAGCTTCGATGACGTCAACGCCCTGCTCGGTCTGGTGGAGTGGCAGTCGAGATGAGTGCGCGCGACGTCTACGACGCGCGCGGCTTCGGCGGTCGCCAGGGTGCGGGCGCACGGCCCGCGGTCGTGGTCGTCGACTTCATCGAGGGCTTCACGAACCCCGACTCGCGGCTTGCGTGCGACGCGGACGCTGCAGTAGACGCGACGCGGTCGCTGCTCGACGCGGCGCGCGAGGCCGACCTGCCGGTGCTCTTCACGACGGTCGCCTACACCGACAGCGATCTGGAGCGCGCCGCGATGTTCGTCGCGAAGGCGCCCGCGCTCGCGACGCTCCGGCCCGGCTCGCCGTGGATCGAGGTCGACGCGCGGCTCGGCCGCCGCGCGGAAGAGCCGGTGCTCGTGAAGCTCTTCGCGTCCGCCTTCTTCGGCACGCAGCTCGACGAACTGCTCCGCGCAGAGGCCTGCGACACGGTGATCGTCACGGGAGCGTCCACCTCGGGCTGCGTCCGCGCGACCGCCGTCGACGCGCTCCAGTACGGCTACCGCGTCCTCGTGCCGCGCGAAGGTGTTGCCGACAGGGCGGCCGACGCCCACAACGCCTCGCTGCTCGACATCGACGCGAAATACGGCGATGTCGTCTCGATCGACGCTGCGATCTCCGCGGTCCGCGCCTCGTCCGAGAGCAGGACGTGACGGGCAACGCCACGACCTTCGCGTTCGACACCGCACGGCTGGTGTTCGGCGCAGGATCGTCGGCGGAGACCGGAGAGCACCTTCGCCTGCTCGGCGTCACGCGCGCACTGCTCGTCTGCGACCCATTCGTGACCGCCTCCGGTCTCGCCGAACGCCTGGAGGCTTCGCTGGGCGACGCGGGGATCGAGTCCGTCGTTTTCGACCGCATCGTCGGCGAGCCGAGCGAGACGTCGATCGAGGAGGCAAGCGTGGCGGCCCGGGACGGCTTCGACGGCTTCGTTGGCGTCGGCGGCGGGTCGGCGCTCGACACGGCGAAGCTCTGCGCCCTCTTCGCGACACACGGCGGCACGCTGCTCGACTACGTGAACGCGCCGATCGGGAAGGGCCGCGCCGCTCCCGGCCCACTGCGCCCGTTCGTCGCGCTGCCCACGACGTCCGGCACTGGCTCCGAAGTCACGACGGTCGCCGTCGTCGACTTCCCCCGGCTCGGGACGAAGACCGGCGTCTCGCACCGTCACCTCCGGCCTGCGCTCGCGATCGTCGACCCGCTCCTGACGCTTTCGTGCCCGGCTGGCGTGACGGCGTCGGTCGGGCTCGACGCGCTGCTCCACGCACTCGAGGCGTACACCGTCCTTTCCTACGACGCCCGCCCGCACCTTCCACTTGCCGAGCGTCCGCCCTACCAGGGGTCGAACCCGCTCGCCGACCCACTCTGCGAGCGCGCGATCGAGCTCGTCGGCCGCCATCTCCGCACTGCCGTCTCGGACGGGAGCGACGTCGCGGCCCGGACGGGGATGGCGCTCGCGTCGACGATCGCCGGCATCGCGTTCTCCGGCGCCGGGGTCCACGTTCCGCACGCGCTCGCGTATCCGATCGCCTCGCTCAAGCACGAGTGGAAGCCGCCGGGCTATGGCGGTGCGGCGCTCATCCCGCACGGGTTCGCGGTCGCCATCACCGCCCCCGCCGTGTTCCGCTACGTCGAGGACGTCGTACCCGACCGGTGTGCCACCGCGTCTCGGCTGCTCGACGGCGGCGACGACCTCGCGGCCTCGCTCCAACGCCTGATCGAGGACGTCGGCGCACCGGCCCGGCTGGGCGAGCTCGGGTACTGCGAGGATGACGTGACGGCGCTCGTCCGTGGTGCGCTCGACCAGCGACGGCTCCTTGTCGGCTCGCCCAAGGAGGTCGGCGCGACCGAGCTCCAAGGACTTCTGAGGGAATCGCTGTGACGCAGCACGCCTGGCCGTCGAAGGTCGCGATCGTCGGCGCGGGGACGATGGGGATGGGAATCGCGCAGGTGTTCGCGTCGAACGGCGTTGCGACCGTGCTCGTCGACTCGACGCCGGAGCGGTCGGAATCCGGATGCGCGCGCGCCCTCGAGCTTCTTGCGCGCCTCGAAGAGGCAGGGAACGTGGTACGCGGCACGGTCGCGGTGGCGGAGCAGCACCTCACGGCGGCGGCGTCGATCGAGGACGCGGTGGAACGAGCCGACCTCGTCGTCGAGGCCGTCGTCGAGCAATCCGACGTGAAGCTGGCCGTCTACACGGCGATCGAGGCGGCCGCTGCCGACGATGCAGTGATTGCGACCAACACGTCGTCGATCCCGATCGGCGAGCTCGCGGCGGGGCTCCGTAACCCGGCGCGTTTCCTCGGCGTGCACTGGTTCGTGCCGCCGCTCCTCGTTCCGTGCGTCGAGGTGATCCCCTCCGAGGCGACCGGCGAGGACGTCGTCGCGGTCGTCGTCGACGCGTTGAGGCGGTTCGGAAAGACGGCAGTCACCGTCGGCGACGGGCCGGGGTTCGTCGCCAACCGCATCCAGTTCGCGATGTTCCGTGAAGCGGCCAGCATCGTCGAGAGCGGCATCGCGACGGCCGAGCAGGTCGACGAGGTGGTGCGCTCGTCGTTTGGCTTCCGCCTTCCGTTCTTCGGCCCGTTCACGGTCGCCGACATGGCCGGGCTGGACGTCTACGCCGATATCTTCGACACGCTCGAGCGCGGCCTCGGTGCGCGCTTCGCAGCCCCCGCCATCCTGCGGGACCACGTCGACCGCGGCGAGTTCGGCGTGAAGACCGGCGGTGGGTTCCTCGAGCTCTCGCAGGATCAGGCGGACGAGTTGATCGACCGCAGGAATCGCGCGTACGTCGCACTCGCGGGGCTTCAGCGGAAGTTGGCTGCGGGAACGTGATGCTCCCGACTCAGCGGCTCGACGGCAAGCACGCCATCGTCACCGGTGCGGGACGCGGCATCGGCCGCGCCGCTGCGGTCGCGCTTGCGGAGGCGGGCGCCGACGTCACGCTCTTCTCTCGTTCGGAGGCGGAACTCGCGGCCGTCGCCGAGGAAGTGCGCGCGCTTGGGTCGCACGCGACGACGTGTGTCGGGGACGTGCGGTCCGCGAGCGACGTCGACCGGCTCCTCGAGACGGCCGCGGCGCACGAGGTTCCCGCGATCTGCGTGACCGCCGCAGGGCTGAACCGTCCCGGGCCGACGCTCGAACAGGCGACGGACGACTTCGACCTCGTAATCGACACGAATCTCCGCGGTACGTACCTCACGTGCCGCGCCTTCGGAGCCGCGGCTCTAGCGGGTGGACGCGGTGGCCGGATCGTCGCGATCTCTTCGCAGATGGGCGAGGTGGGATATCCCGGCCGCGCCGCGTACTGCGCGAGCAAGCATGCGGTGAACGGTCTCGTCCGGGCGCTCGCAGTCGAGTGGGCGCCGGTCGGCATCGCAGTCAACGCAGTTGCGCCGACCTTCGTGGAGACGCCGCTGACTCGCCCGATGCTGGAGGACCCGGCGTTCCGCGCCGACGTGCTCCGTCGGCTGCCGATCGGCCGCATCGGCCTCCCTTCCGACGTCGTCGGCGCGGTCGTGTTCCTCGCGTCCGAGCAGGCAGCGCTCGTGACCGGCCACATTCTCGCCGTCGATGGGGGCTGGACCGCGTGGTAGCGAGAGCGCACGGCCGCGAGGCGACCGGTCCGCTCGCGGGCCTGCGGCTGATCGAGCTCGGCACGCTGCTCGCAGGGCCGTTCGTAGGGCGCCTGCTCGGCGACATGGGCGCCGAGGTGATCAAGGTCGAGCCGCCCGGGAAGCCTGATCCGCTCCGCGACTGGGGGCATGCGCGCTACGAGGGCCGCTCGCTCTGGTGGCCCGTGCAGTCGCGGAACAAGAAGTGCATCACGCTCAATCTGCGGGAGCCGCGCGGGCAGGAGCTCCTGCTCGAACTCGTCCGGGTCGCGGACGTCGTCACCGAAAACTTCCGCCCCGGCACGCTAGAGCGCTGGAACCTCGGCTACGAGCGGCTCTCGGACGTGAACCCCGGCCTCGTGCTGGCGCGCATCTCCGGCTACGGGCAGACCGGGCCGTACGCCAAGCGCGCGGGGTATGCATCGGTGGCCGAGGCGATGGGCGGGCTCCGCTACATCAACGGCTTCCCCGGCGAAGCGCCGCCGCGAACCGGCATTTCGCTCGGCGACTCGCTCGCCGCGATGTTCGGCGTGCAGGGGATCCTCGCTGCGCTCTACCACCGCGACGTGCTCGGCGACGGACGCGGCCAGGTTGTCGACGTCTCGCTCATGGAGGCGTCGTTCGCGTTGCTCGAGAGCGCTGTGCCCGAGTACGACCGGCTCGGCATCGTCCGCCAGCCGTCCGGCACCGGGATCAAGGGCGTCGCGCCGTCGAACATCTTCAAGTCGCGCGACGATCTCTGGGTCGTGATCGCCGCGAATCAGGACAACGTCTTCCGTCGTCTGTCCGAGACGATGGGAAGGCCCGAGCTTGCCGAGGACCCACGCTTCGCGACGCATCTCGCGCGGGGCGAGCACCAGGAGGAGATCGAGGGGATCATCGCCGACTGGGCTGCGCAGCACGACGCGCGCGAGATCGACCGCATCCTCAACGACGCCGGTGTCGTGTGCGGTCCGATCCACACGATCGCCGAGATCTTCGAGGACCCGCAGTTCAAGGCGCGCGACATGCTCGTCGAGCACGTGGATCCCGAGTTCGGGCCGTACATCGGCCCGGGAATCGTCCCGAAGTTCTCCGAGACGCCTGGCGAGGTGCGCTGGTCCGGCACGTGGCAGGAGGGCAGCCACAACGACGAGATCTACTGCGGCCTGCTCGGCCTCGGCGCGTCCGAGCTCGACGCGTTGCGAGAGGACGGCATCGTATGAAGGTCACCGTCTGCGACGTCGGACCGCGGGATGGGCTCCAGAACCAGCCGGTCACACTCGAGCCGGCGGTGCGCGCCGAGCTCGTCGACCTCCTGGCAGCCGCCGGCGTGCCGCGCATCGAGGCGGTGAGTTTTGTCAGCCCGAAGCACGTGCCGCAGATGGCCGGAGCAGAAGAGGTCGTCGCCGCGATCGAGCGACGCGACGGTGTCGTCTACGCGGGCCTCGCGGTGAACGAGCGCGGCTATGACCGGCTCCAGGCGAGCGGGCTCGACGAGGTGCACGTCGCGTTCGCGGCGACCGAAGAGTTCAACCGCCGAAACGCGGGCGCGACTGTCGAGGAGAGCGTCGCAGCCGCCGAACGGATCGTCCGGCGCGCGATCGACGACGGGATCCGTTCGACGGTGACGATAGGTGTCGCCTTCGGCTGTCCGTTCGAGGGCGCCGTCGATCCCGGTCGCGTCGCGGAGCTTGCCGCTCGCCTCGCGGCCGCCGGGGTGCACGAGTTGACGGTCGCCGACACCGTCGGGGTCGGCGTGCCGCGTCAGGTGCTCGACCTCGTGGCGCGCCTCGTGGCGCTCGCCGTTCCCGTCGGCATCCACCTGCACAACACGCGCAACACCGGCTTCGCGAATGCCTACGCCGCGCTCGACGCCGGGGCAACCGTGTTCGACGCCTCGGTCGGCGGGATCGGCGGCTGCCCGTTCGCGCCTCGCGCGACGGGCAACGTCGCGACCGAGGACCTCGTCTACCTCTGCCACGGCGAGGGCGTCGAGACCGGCATCGACCTCGAGGCGCTGATCGACGTGGCGAAGTGGCTCGAATCCCAACTCGGGCGCGAGCTCGAGGGACAGGTCTACAAGGCCGGCGCGTTCGCGCCGGTCACAGGCTAGAGAGAGAAAGGACAGCGAGATGGCGTACAGGCTGGGGGTCGACGTCGGCGGCACGTTCACCGATCTCGTCCTCGTATCCGAGGGCAACGGCGGTACCCAGTTCCGGGTGAAGACGCCGTCGACACCCCACGACCCGTCGGAAGGGGTGCTCACCGGCGTGCGCCGGATCTGCGAGGAGGCCGGCATCGGCGTCGGCGAGTTGCAGAACATCCTGCACGGCACGACCGTGGCGACGAATGCCGTGCTCGAGTCCAAGGGCGCGCGCGTCGGGCTCATCACGACGCAGGGCTTCGGGCAGATCTTGCATCTGGCGCGCTCACAGACGCCGGGGCCGCTCGCGGGATGGATCATCATGGTGAAGCCTGACCCGCCGGCATCGCTCGCGGACACGCGCGAGGCGGTGGAGCGCCTGGACGCGCGCGGTGAGGTCGTCGTCCCCGTCGACGAGGCGCAGGTCGAGCAGATCGTCCGCGACCTCGTCGAGTCGGGCATCGAGTCGCTCACGGTCGCGCTCGTCAACTCGTACGTGAACCCCGCGCACGAGGATCAGATCGGAGCGATCGTCGCACGGCTCTACCCGGACTTTCCCGTGACGCTGAGTGCGCAGGTCCTGCCGGAGTTCCGAGAGTACGAGCGGACGCTTACGGCGTGCATGAACTCGTACGTGCGACCGAAGGTCGCCGACTACGTGAACCGCCTACAGTCCGAGCTGCAGTCGCTCGGCGCGAAAGCCGACGTGAACAT
Source organism: Acidimicrobiales bacterium (assembly GCA_031370985.1). Lineage (GTDB taxonomy): Bacteria > Actinomycetota > Acidimicrobiia > Acidimicrobiales > AC-14 > CADCTB01. The sequence continues at coordinate 5,640 of JANMRJ010000272.1, read as the reverse complement.
CCTCCGCTCGGACGCCGGCCTGATGACGACGCGCGAGGCTGCGCGGAACCCGATCTACGCGGTGCTCTCGGGTCCGTCGGGCGGTGTCGCCGGCGCGCTCTTCGTCGCCCGCAAGGCCGGATTCGACGACGTCCTCACGTTTGACATGGGCGGAACGTCGACCGACGTGGCGCTCTGCCAGAACGGTCAGCCGACGATCGGGCGCGAGACGGCGATCTCGCACTTCCGCATCCGCGTCCCGTCGGTGGACGTTCACACAGTCGGCGCGGGGGGCGGTTCGATCGCCCACGTCCCGCAGTTGACGAAGGCGCTTCGCGTCGGGCCCGAGTCCGCAGGCGCCGCTCCAGGCCCGGCTGCCTACGGCAGGGGCGGCGAGCTGCCTACCGTGACCGATGCGAACGTGGTGCTCGGGCACCTGCCGCCGCAGCTCCTCGGCGGCGAAATGACGCTCGATGTCGAAGCGTCCCGCAAGGCTGTGCAGACGATCGCGGAGGCGACGGGCCTGGGCTCCGTCGAGGAAGCGGCCGAGGGGATGCTCGCGATTGTGAACGAGAACATGGCAGGTGCGCTGCGCCTTGTTTCCGTCCAGCGCGGTCACGATCCGCGCGACTTCGCGCTCGTCGCCTACGGCGGCGCGGGGCCGCTCCATGCGAATGCCGTCGCCAAGCTGATGGGCTCGTTCCCCGTGCTCGTGCCGCCGGCGCCCGGCCTGCTCTGTGCGATCGGCGACCTCGTCGCCGACTTCCGCGACGAATTCGCCCAGACCTACATCCGGTTGCTCTCCGAAACGGAGCCGGAGGACGTGGCGCGGATCCTCGAGGAGCTCGGCGGGCGTGCGAACGCGTGGCTGGAGAGCGAAGGAATCGCCCCGGACACGCGAACGATCACCCACACCGCCGACATGCGCTACCACGGGCAGGGCTACGAGATACCGGTGGCGATCGACCCGGGGGAGATCCGGTCCGTCGGCGTCGGTGACCTCGAGGAGCGCTTCAACGGACTCCACGAACAGCTCTACGGGTTCCGGATGAATGACACGGCCTCGGAGATCGTCAATCTCCGCGCCGTCGGGTTCGGCAGCGTGCCGAAGCCCGAGCTTCCGGTCGGCGAGCCGTCGGGCACCGACGCCTCCGGAGCAATCGCCGAGCAGCGGCCCGTCTGGTTCGACGGGCAGCAGCACGCGACGACGATCTACGAGCGCGGGAAGCTGAGACCGCAGATGCGCTTCGAAGGCCCCGCGGTCGTCACCGAGTTCGACTCGACGACGGTCGTCCTGCCCGGGTACGTCGCCGAGATCGACGTCAACTTCAACATCCTGATCAACCCGAAGGACTGAGGAGGCGCTCCGATGGCATCAACCACAAACGACGAGCTGCGGATCGCCGAGATCCCGACCGACGTCACGGTCGATCCGATCACGCTCGACATCATCGAAGGTGCACTGAAGAACGCGCGGTTCGAGATGGACGCGGTGCTCTTCCGCTCGGCGATGAGCCCGGTCATCCGCGAGCAGCACGACGAGTTCCCGATGCTCACGGACCCCCGCGGACGCATGGTCGTCGGCCAGTTCGGCGCCTACATCAACGAGATGATGGCCGACTGGGATCGCGGCGTGTACCCGGGCGACGTGATCCTCACCTCGGATCCGTTCAAATGCTCGGGCTCGATCTCGCACACGAACGACTGGCTGGTCCTGCTGCCGATCTTCTACGAGGACGAGCTCGTTGGGTGGTCGAGCCAGTTCGGCCACCAGATGGAAGCGGGCGGACCGCTGCCAGGGTCCCTGCCCACGGGCGCGCGCACGATCTTCGAGGAGGGGATCATCATCCCGCCGATCAAGATCATCGAGCGTGGAGAGGTGCAGGAGGACGTCCTGCGCCTGATCCTCAACAACGTTCGGCTTCCGGAGATGAACCGCGCGGATCTCTTCGCCATCGTCGCGGGATGCCGAGCGGGCGAGCGGCGCGTGCTCGACCTGTGCGAGCGTTTCGGGAAGCAGACGTATCTCGCGGCGTTGCAGGCGCTGCTCGACCGGACGTACGAGGCGATGCGGACGCTCATCCAGCTGGCGATTCCGGAGGAGCCGCAGAGCTTCGAGGACTACATCGACGACGACGGGCTCGGCAACGGCCCGTTCAAGATGAAGCTGACCATCTGGCGTGAGGGCGACCACGCGTTCTTCGACTGGACCGGGACCGACCCGCAGGCCCTCGGGCCGATCAACTTCTACCTCTCCGAGGGCATGTTCAAGATGTTCATCGGGATCTACCTGATCATGGTCAACGATCCCCAGATCCTCTTCAACGACGGCTTCTATCCTCTGCTCCACGTCGTTATGCCCGAGGGATGCCTGCTCAAGCCGCGGTACCCGGCCGCCCTCGGCTGCCGCACCCACGCCCTCGCCCGTCAATTCGACGTGCTCGGCGGTGCGCTCTGCAAGCAGGCGCCCGAGCTGAACACCGCGGCCGGTTACGGCACGTCGCCGTACATGCTCTACTCGGGCTGGAACGGCAACGGGGAGTTCTTCTACTCGATGGAGATCCTCTACGGCGGCATCCCCGGGCGTCCGATCGGAGACGGGATGGACGGCCACTCCTGGTGGCCGCTCTTCGAGAACATCCCGACGGAGTACCTCGAGGCCTACTACCCGATGCGGATCGACGGATACACGACGATCACGGACTCCGGCGGCGCCGGCTTCCATCGCGGCGGCAACGGCGTCGAGAAGCGGTACATCTACCTGGAGCCGGGCGAGGTGTCGATCCACGACGACCGCTGGCTGACGCGCCCGTGGGGCGTGCTCGGCGGCCAGCCCGGCGAGCGGTCGGAGAAGATCCTCGTCCGCGCCGACGGGACCCAGGAGCGGCTGCCGTCGAAGTGCGACAACGTCGAGGTCGCCACGGGCGACATGCTGATCTATCGCACGGCGGGTGGAGGCGGCTGGAAGGACCGCCTCGATCGGCCCGTCGAGGCCGTCGTCCGCGACGTCCAGTTCGGGCTCGTCTCGCACGAGAAGGCGCTCGCGAGCTACGGCGTCGTGCTTGGCGCCGACGGCACAGCCGACCTCGAGGCAACCGAGCGGGAGCGGGAGCGTCTGCGCGGCGAGCGCGGTGAGGCTCTTGCTTTCGACTTCGGGCCGCCGCTCGAGGAGGTGCTCGCGAACTGCCTGCAGGAGACGGGGCTCGAACCGCCGACTCCCGCGCAGCCGCTGAGGTGGTCCCCGCTCGAGGACGGGGCCGGTGCGCGTTCCCGCATGCGCGAGCGGGACGGAGTGTAGGCGTGAGCGGGCAGCAGTTCGAGGGCTTCGGGCAAAGGGCCGGCGGCGTGGGCCGCCGGCCCGCGCTCGTGATCATCGACATGAACAACGGCTTCACTGACCCCGCCTCGCCGCTTCGGTGCGAGCTCGACGACACGGTCGAGGCAATCCGCAAGCTGCTCGAGGCAGCCCGGCGTGCCGAGCTGCCGGTCGTGTTCACGACTGTCTCCTACGGCGAGGGCGACAAGGTGACGGCGAGGGCCTTCATCGAGAAGGTGCCTGTGCTGTTGACGCTGAAGGCGGGGACGCGCTGGGTCGAGATCGACGAGCGCATCGCCCCTCGCCCGGAGGAGCCGGTCCTGAACAAGCTCTTCGCGTCCGCGTTCTTCGGTACGCCGCTCGCGAGCCTGCTCGCAGCGCACGGATGCGACAGCGTAATCGTGACGGGTGCGTCCACTTCCGGGTGCGTCCGCGCGACGGTGGTTGACGTGCTGCAGCACGGCTACCGGCCGGTCGTCCCACGAGAGGCGGTCGGCGACCGCAACACAGCGGCCCATGACGCTGCGCTGTATGACATCGACCTCAAGTACGGCGACGTCGTCTCGATCGACGAATGCCTCGACGCGTTGGGAGGGCTCGTTGCCGCACACGCTCGTTGAGAAGATTCTCCTGGCTCACTGCGACGCCGACGACGTCCATCCTGGCGACGTCGTCACCGTGCGATGCGACGTCGTGATGGCGAACGACGTGTCAGGCCCGGTCGCGTTCCGTGCGATGGAGAAGATGGGCGTCGAGCGCGTGTTCGACCCCGACCGCGTCGTGATGGTCGCCGATCACTTCATGCCGGCGAAGGATGCGAGGTCGGCCGAGCTGCAGGCGCGCCTCAAGCGCTGGTCGGAGGCGCAGGGCGTGACGTTCTACGGCCAGGGCCGGGGCGGGATCGAGCACACGCTTCTCTGTGAGGAGGGTTGGATCGTGCCGGGAGCGGTGATCGCCGGAGGGGACTCCCACACCTGCACCTACGGCGCGCTCGGCGCGTTCGGGACGGGGCTCGGGTCGACGGACATCGCGTCGTGCCTGGCGCTCGGCTCGTTCTGGCAGGCGGTGCCCGAGACGATCCAGATCGAGCTCACCGGGCGGCCCGGGAGCTTCGTGACGGGGAAGGACGTGATCCTCTCTGTGATCGGGGAGATCGGCGTCGGTGGCGGAACGAACGCGGCGCTCGAGTTCGTCGGCCCGGGCGCCGAGGCGCTCTCGGTGGACGAACGTCTCGCAGTCGCGAACATGGCGGTCGAGACGGGCTCGGAGGCGGGCATCTTCCCGGCCGACGGCGCAGTGGCCGCCTATCTCGAGGGCCGTGCCCGAACGGAGTGGACGGCCGAGAGGTCTGATCCGGACGCCTCGTTTCGGCAGCGTCTCCACATCGACCTGTCGGCGCTCGAGCCTCTCGTCGCTCTCCCGCATCTGCCGGGGAACGTCGTGCGGGTCTCCGACGCCGGCACCGTTCTCGTCGACCAGGTCTACATCGGCAACTGCGCGAACGGGACGATGACGGACCTCCGGCAGGCGGCGTCGATCCTGGGTGGGCGCAGCGTCCACCCGCGGACGCGCGCGATCATCGTCCCGGCGACGCAGGCGATCTGGCGCGAGGCGAACGCCGAGGGCCTGCTCGACCTATTCGTCGAGGCCGGCGCGATCGTGTCGACGCCGACGTGCGGTGCGTGCTTCGGCGGCTCGAACGGTGCGCTCGCCGCGGGCGAGAACGCCGTCTCCACGACGAACCGGAACTTCCGTGGTCGGATGGGGTCGCCGGAGTCCGGCGTGTACCTGGCGAACGCGTGGGTCGCCGCCGCCGCGGCTGTCGCCGGCGAGCTCGTCCATCCGGGGGTGATCGTGTGAGAGTGGAGGGCATCGCTCTGGTCGTGCCGGGAGACGACGTCGACACCGATGTGATGTACCCGGGTGCGTACCTCAACATCGAAGACCCTGAGCAGATGGCGCAGTACCTGTTCGAGGGCTTTGACCCAACGCTGCGCGAGCGGCTCGTCGAGGGCACGATCCTCGTGGTGGGGTCGAACTTCGGCATCGGCTCGTCACGCGAGCATGTTCCGCTGGCGATGAAGGGAAGCGGGATCCGCGGCGTCGTCGGCCGGAGCTTTGCCCGGATCTTCTACCGGAACTGCGTCAACCTCGGCCTCGCGATCGTCGCGTGCCCGGCGGCTGTCGACGCCGCGCGGGACGGGTCACGGGTCGCCATCGACAGCGCAGGAGCGGTCGAGGTCGACGGCATCGCTATCGACGCTCCCACAGCGCCGCCGTTCATCCTCGAGCTCGGGGCCGTTGGCGGGCTCGTCAACTGGACCGCGTCTCGGTTCCGCGCCTAG
>JANMRJ010001087.1:0-4244 GCA_031370985.1 Acidimicrobiales bacterium | reverse complement strand
GCCGTCACTGGTCCGCGCTCCCTTTGGGAGAGCGTTCCAGTGAGTGCCTGCTGGACCGGCCGGTCACTGGTTCACACTCCCTTCGGGAGAGCGTCCCAGTGAGTGCTGGCTGGACCGGCCTCCCGGGCCTGTCATGCCGTCATCCTCGGTCCGAAGGTCCCAACCCGTGGCCGCCCGCACGTCGTCCAGCCTGACACCTGGATCGGCCGACACCAACACGAGCTCGCGATTGTCGGAATTGCCGCGGTCGAGTAGCTTTCGCTGGTCGGCCGCCTCGGCGAGGGTCATGAGTTCAGCCATCCGGGCAGTCTGTCGCAGCGGCCGCGCGGTCGATTCGCGCTAGGGCCAACGGCGGGGCCGCCCGCCGGACACGGCCGTCCGGGACGACATCGCTGCGCGGCAGATCACCGCCCTCCTCAGCGCCAAGCTGGCGCGTCCCGCCAAAAGCCGCCGGGTGGCCCGGTGCCGCCGGTACTGTCGCAGCCCTGAGACACTTCGACGTCCTCATCGTCGGGGGCGGGTTCGGCGGCGCGACCGTCGCCCGCCACCTCCAGGCACTCCTGACGCCTCGCGGCAGGCCTGGTAGCCCGCGAGTGATGCTGGTCGCGCCGGAGAACTTCCTCCTTTTCGCACCGCTGCTGCCCGAGGCCGCGTCGGGGACGATCGAGCCCCGCCATGCGGTCATCCCGCTCCGGGAGATGCTGCGCCGCACGCAGTTGTTGGTGGGCGAGGTCACGACGATCGACCTCGACGCCCACACCGCGGTGGCCCGGGACCTCACCGGCACCGACCACCAGCTGTCGTGGGACCAGCTCGTCCTGTCCCCCGGCTCGGTGCCGAGCGTCATCGCCGTGCCCGGCCTCGTCGAGAACGCCGTCGGGTTCAAGACCCTGAGCGATGCCATCTGGCTGCGCAACCGGGTCCTGCGCCAGCTCGAGACCGCCGATGCCACCCTCGACCCCGTCCGCCGGCGGGAACTGCTCACCTTCACCGTCGTGGGCGGGGGCTACGCCGGCGTCGAGGCCCTGGCCGAGTTGGAGTCGCTCGTCGGCGACGCCCTCCACACCTACCCGAGCCTCAACCGCCGGGACCTGCGCTGGGTCCTCATCGAGGCCCGCGACTCACTCCTGCCTGGGCTCGACCCCAAACTCGCCCGCTACTGCGCCACCCACCTCCGCCGGCGGGGCGTCGAGATCCTGCTCGAGACCTGGCTCGAGAGCTGCGTCGACAAGCGGGTGGTCGTGTCGACGCCCAAGGGGAACCAAAACAGCGTCCAGCCGTATGTATCCGACACCATCGTCTGGGCCACCGGCCAGCGGCCCTCACCGCTCGTCTCCCGCCTCGGGCTGGAGACCGACGAGGCGGGCCGCCTGATCGTCGATGACCGCATCCAGGCCATCGGGCGCTCCGACGTCTTCGCCCTCGGCGACGCCGCGGCGGTGCCGGACCCCGACGGTGGGATCTGCCCGGGCACCGCCCAGCACGCAGTCCGGCAGGCCAAGGTGTGCGCCCGCAATGTCGCCGCCGCCCTAGGCGTGGGCCAGCCGACGACCTTCACGTACCGCAACCGGGGCCTGGCCGTCACCCTCGGCCGGAACCAGGGAACGGCCCAGGTCTTCCGCTTCACCTTCACCGGCGTGCTGGCGTGGCTGATGGGCCGGTCCTACCACCTGCTGATGATGCCCGGCCTCGCCCGCAAGGTACGGGTGGTGGCCGACTGGACGACATCCATGCTCTTCCCCCGCGACCTCTCCCAGCTGGGAGCCTTAGGGCGCCGGGCGCCACTCGAATAGCGCCGGGCGCCACTCGAATAGCGTCGCGTCGCGCCACTCGAACAGCGTCGCGCCGCTCGACGGCGCAGGCTGTGAGGTGGGTCCCGATACAGCCGGACACGGCGGACGTCCGCTGGCATCGGGACCCACACGGAGAATACGCCAGTGCCGCGACCGTCGGCAAGCTGGGCGTTCATCGGTCGTTAATCGCGGTCTTGCAGAGTGGACACGAACGCAACGCCTAGCTGGTAATGGACGGCTCGGGCCAGTTGCGGGGGCGGAGCGCGGGTTTGTCGGGGCCCCGGGCGACGGAGGGTCCCGAACAAGCCGTCACCCCCCTCAGTCCTTGGTCACCCAGGTGTCGGCGTCGGCCATGCGGGCCATCGCCGCCTCCGCCCTGTGGGCGTAGACGGCAGCACCCTGCTCGGTCGCCCGGCGGACGGCCTCGCGAAGGTCGGCGAGCGCCTCCGCCCGCGCCGCTGGCACGGCGGCGACGACGATCTCGCCGCGCAGGCGGTACAGCTCGGCCACGCAGAACGACGCCCCCATGGCCTCGACCTCGGCGAACGCCTCGTCGAGCAGCCGCAGGGCCTCCTCGTGACGGTCGAGCCGGTGCCAGGACTCCGCCATCAGGGCCAGCCAGAAGGGGCGCCACGGCCGGATGCCGGCGTCGGAGGCACTCGGGAGCAGTTCCAGGTTGACCAGGAGGTCTTCGGACCCCTCGGTCTGCCGGGCGACGGTCCATACCCGGGCCACCCGGGCGTGGAACGCGAAGTCGGCGAGCTGGTGGGTACCGGACTGGTCCAGCAGCTCCTCGGCCAGCTGGTATGCCTCGTCGTCGGCGTCGCTCAGCACCCGGCCGAAGACGGCGAAGGCGAGGGTGATCGCCATCGTGAACGGGCCGTCGAGCGACCGCGCTCGGGCCACCGCCCCGTCGCAAAGGAGCCGGCCTTCCTCGTGCCGCCCCCGGAGGTGGCAGGCCATCCCCAGCCAGCTGTCGACCTGGGCCCGCAGGTCGGCGTAGGTGACCTCAGCCAGCAGGTGGTCAGGCACCGCGTCGGCCAGGGCCTTGCCGGCGACAAGGTGCTCTGCGCCGCCGGCCAGGTCGCCGCCGCAGAGGGCCACGCTGCCCAACCCCAGATGGGCGGCGGCCGTGACGGCGGGCTCGGCCGACGCCTCGCCCAGGCGCAGGAGGTTCTCGCCCAGCGTCGTGGCGCCGGCCAGGTCGCCGCTGGCCCAGGCAAAGCTGAGCAGACCCCAGAGGGACGGCAGGAGGCGACGGCGGTCGTCAACCGCCCGGGACAGGTCCGTGGCCCGGGCCCACGCCGCGGCCGTGCCGGCGTCGGCGACCCCGCGCACCAACGTGAGCAGGGCGGCGAGCTGATGCTGCACATCGAGCTCCCACCGGTCACGGTCCAGCCCCGGCGGCATCGTCCCTACCAGCTGGAGGGCCCGCCCAAGGTGGTCCTCGGCCACCTCGTGGGCCAGGTTGGCCTGGGCCCAAGCCGAAGCCCCGATAGCGGCCGCGACCGCCCGAGCCGCGCCGGTGACCGGCACGGCCGCGTAAAGGTGGTGGGCGACCTCGGAGGCTGGCGCCGCGGCTCCCCGGACCTGCTCCAGTGCGTCGGCGACCAGGCCGTGGATGCGGGCTCGTCGCAACGGGTTGGCCTGGTCGTACACGGTCTCCTGCACCAGGGCATGGGAGAACTCGAAGTGCTCGGCGATGCCGGAATGCTCCCTGAGCACGCCGGCCGCCACCGCTACGTCGACCAGGTCCAGCGCGTCAGGGAGGTCGACGCCGGCGGCCGCCGCCACGACGCGTAAGTCAAAGTCCTGCCCGGCGACGGCCGCCGTGGTCAGGAGCTGGCGGGTGGCGCTCGGCAGGCGGGCCAGCCGACGCCCGACCACCTGGCGCACCGCCCAAGGCACGGCGGCAGAGGTAGCGGCCGCCTCGGTGAGGCCCTTCTCGGCCACCAGGAGGCGGGTGAGCTCGCCCACGAAGAACGGGTTCCCGGCCGCCCTGGCCCACACCGCGGCCACCACGCTGGCGGGCGCCTGGGCGCCGGCCTCGTAGCCGACGAACGCGGCCACCTCGTCCCGGCTCAGGCCCTCCAGCGAGAACACCAGCCGGCCCGGGAGCCGGGCAAGTATGGCAAGGATCTCGGTGAGGCGGTCGTCGGGCGCCGGGTCGACGTTGCGGTAGGTGGCCACCAGGAGCGCCTTGAGCCTCGGCACCCGGCGGGCCAAGTGGGCGGTGAGCTCCAGCGACGGCGGGTCGGCCCAGTGGAGGTCGTCGAGGACCACGGCCACCGGCCGCACCGCCGAGAGGCGGCCGAGGAAATCGGCGACGGCCTCGAAGAACCGGTGGCGGGCGGCCGCCGGGTCGAGCGGTGGGGGCGACCCAACCTCGCCGGCAATGTCACGGACCTCAGGGACGATCTGGGCCAGCTCCGGGGCCGAGGGCTCGAGCGC
>JANMRJ010001085.1:0-5380 GCA_031370985.1 Acidimicrobiales bacterium | reverse complement strand
CCGGGAAGTTCCCAGAAGCCGGCTGCGTCCTTGCCGGGCCTACGTTCCGCGAGCAACACGCGCCCGTCGGGCGCGCGAAGCACGCCCACCGCCACATCAACCACGGGACGACCGAGGAGTGGTAGACGGCGGGACGGCAGCATCAGTCAGGCCAGACGGGTAGCGGGTAGAGCCCACCGGGTCGCCGTTGCGACTGCCTCGTCCGGGCTGAGTCCCCGCCGGCATCCCCTTCGGCGGTAGGTTCGCCCTCTGGGCCGAGCAGTTGGGTGCCGTCCTTCGGCTCCGCCGGAGGCGCGGACTTCGGGGCCGCCACGACGGGCACGTCGGGGGCCGTCCTCGTCGGGCCCTGGCTCGCAGGGGTGCCTGTGCGGCGTCTGGTGGGTGTCATATCAAGCTGCCTCCACGGTAGCGATTGCCTCGGCGCGCGCCGCGAACTTTCGTGCCTCCGCGTCGACTGCCGCTCCACCCGAGCCATTCACCGTGACGGTGACACGTGTCCGGGTGAAGCTCAGATCCGGATAGAACCCGGTCTCCTTCGACAGGCTCGCAAGCCGGTCGAGGAAGGCTCGTGTCTCTGCGTAGTCAGCGAATTCGAAGCGGCGGTACAGCGACGGTGGTCTCTCGACCTCCGTCCATCCCTCCGGCCATCGGGGTTCTGTGGTCATTCATTCTCCTCGTCGGTCAATGGGGGATCCTGAACGCCAGCCGGACTGCCTGGCGCTCAGTATCGCCACCCGAGCTGGGCGTCTGCACCCAGCTCGGGTGCCCCGGAGTACCGCGAAAGCGGATAGCTCACCTGGAGGACGCCTAGACCGGGGCGACCTGGGTGTCGCGGGGGCTGTCGGGAAGGATCGACTCGACCTCGCTGTGCGGGCGGGCGATGATGTGCGCGGCAGCCAGGCCGTCGCCCACGCGCTCGCACGCGTCAGCACCGGCACGGACGGCGGCGTTGACTGCGCCCGTCTCGCCACGCACCAGGACGGTGACGTAGCCGCCGCCGACGAACTGGCGGCCGATCAGCCGCACCTCTGACGCCTTGGTCATGGCGTCGGCGGCCTCGATCGCGGGGACGAGTCCCCGGGTCTCGATCATGCCCAGGGCAACGCCCGGAATGTCGGAACTTCCTTTGTTGGTAGCCTTCTGCTCTGCCTTCCACCGTATGTGTGTTGTGATCGGGTTTAAAGGGTGGGGGTGGACCGGGTCAGTCGCGCCATCGCTCCTCGCTCCAGTGGTCGATGATCCCGCCTATGGTCAGGTCGGTGGTGATGCGGTAGTCGCCGGCGGCATGGCGGGCCGCCGAGGTGCTGATGGTGATGACGAAGTCGCCCGGCCTTGTGCCGACGGGGTCGAGCGCCACTTCCAGGTCGCCGCTGTCGTCCTCGACGATCCGTAGCGACTTGTTCTGGAGCCTGGGGACTCGACTGGTGGCGACGAGGTCGCCGACGACGCGTTGGATGTTCATCGTCGCGCCCGCCTGTTCGGGGACGGGGCGACGGACTCCGCGACCAACAGTTCCGGCTCGTCGGGGCGCTCCTCTACCGGGCTCTGCTGTCCCGGGGCCTCCTCGTCCCAGTAGTCGATGATGCCGACGATGGTCAGGTCGCTCGGGTAGTCCTTGTGGCCGGCGGCTTCGCGCGCCGCCGAGCTGCCACACGCGATCACCCAGTCGCCGGGCTTGCAGCCGACGGGGTCGACCGCCACCTGCTTGCTTCCCTTGCGGTCCACGACGACCAGCAGCCGGTGGAGCTCGAGGCCGCCGATGCGGGCCGTGGCGACCAGCGTGCCTTCGACGAAGAAGATCTTCATCGCTGTGCCTCCTCCAGTCGCGCTCCACCTGCGAGCGAGCTCATCGGCCCGTCACCCTTCGCCTCGACCAGTTCCAGCTGCGACCGGCCCCGCGCTCGCACGACCCCTTGGATGACGAGGCCATCAGTGCCGGCCGCACCCGCATACCGGGTCTCGATGGCTGCGGTAAGGCGGCGAGCACGTGCTTGCGCGGTGGCGCAGGCGCCCGGGATGCGCTCGTCGTAGGCGACGTGCACGAGCACCGGAACCGCAAGCCCGTGCGGCGCGTTCGTCCTGCGGAGAATCCCAATGCCGACATCGAGGTCGACGGCGCCTTCTTCGAGCGTGCGCATCTGTGCCTGGAAGGCGAGGTTGCGCAGCTGGACGTCGTCGATCGCGTCGCCGGCCACGAGCAGCTTCTCGGTGTGGCCGGGGTCCGCGTAGCTTCCGCCGATCCAGCCCAGAACTGCGTCCACCTGACCAATGTTGTTCTTCAGCAGGTAGCCGCAGAGCCAACGCATGCCCTCGGTAGCCGCGTCGGCCGCGTCCACGCCAGTGCAGTCGGCCACCGCTTGGCGGATGAACTCCTTGGCCGCCTCACGGTCAAGGCCCCCAGTCTGCTCGTAGAGCGCGGCGCTGGAAACGAAGCGGCCAACGTCGGTCTTCCCGGTGGCGTCGGGAACGTGGACGCGGATGGCGTCCGTGTCGGTATCCACCCCGACGAGCAGTGCGGCCACGCTCGCCCCACAGCACTGGGTGGACTCGACGGCACCCTCGAACTCCTGGAGCCGCGCCAGCAGGGCGTTTGCGGCGCGCACCTCGTCACTGCCGTGCGCGGCACAGCCCTGATGGCGGGGGTCAGCGCTGCTGAAGTGGTAGAGCCCGATCTTCAGGTAACGGGTCGGCTCGCTGGCGTCGTTGGGACGGCCCTCGCGCCAACGTCGCAGCTCCACCGATTCCCAGCGGTGCAGCCCGTCCTCCACGTCGAACATGGCGCCGGCATACGCGTCGTGCCACACCACGACCGCGGGTGGCACCCGCAGGATGAAGTCCACCGCCCCCAGGAGGCGCCCGTCGGAGCAGGAGGTGATGTCGACCGCGTGGAAGCCGAAGCGCCGGATCAAAACCTCGGCGCTCTCGCCCTCGTCGAGCAGAGTGGCGACGTTCCGGTCGAACTCGCGCTCCACCAGGTTGGCGAAGGTCCCGAGCACGCAGCGGGCATGGAGGCGACCGAGGTCAAGCGGGGTGCTCCAGGACGACTCGAGCTCAGCCGCCGGGATGTCGACCCCGATCGAGTTGACCAGCTCGCCATGCGCCTGATCGGGGAAGCCGGCGTCGAACTGGCGCGGCGCCAGCCGGCGCAGGACGGGTTGGATGAGAGCGAACGCAGCCTCGATCTCCTCGGCTCGCAGCCTCAGGGCGGCGCTGAGCGCCGGCTCCGCCAGCGGATGCCCATCCGCGGGGAGGTTGAGCCCGAACCCCCCGTCCCGGGCGGCCAGGCCGGGCGGCGACGTCACCGTCGCCACCGCGCCCGGGCGCGGCCAGGCCGCAGCCTCGTCCCAGGGAGCGCGCCACCGTCCGTCGGGCTGGAGCACGGACTTCATCCCTGGGCTCCGCCGGAGACGGTGACTCTGACCCCGTCCTTCGGGCTACCGCCGACTCGGCCGGTGACCCTTGCGTTCTCGTTCGGCCCTCCGGGCGTGGCCAGGTTCTTGAACCGGCGCGCCCCGGCCCAGGCGTTGGACGCGCTGCCGCCCTCGGTGGGGTTGCGCCCGGCCGCGATGTAGCCCTCGGTGCCCGTGACCAGGCCGTGGGATATCCAGGCGGCGGCGGTACCGGTGATCGCACGACCGTCGGTGCGCCCTTCGCCCGTGATCGGCGTTTGCGTGCTGTCACGAGTCTGGACGGTGCGGGGCCGGAACAGGAACTCGCTGTTGCCTGTCACCTTGCCTGCGCTGATGGCGAAGGCTCCGGTGATGCGGCCCGGGACGCAGGAAGCGGGCGCCGCCTCGTCGGCCTCCTTTTTGGCGGGGTCCCGGCCGGCCAGGCGACGGGCCTGGGCCACCGGGAAGGACCCGCGGGCCCAGTCGTCGGCCGCCGGCTCGGCGGGCCGCATCTCGCCGTAGTACGACGACCCGCTGATGTCGTTCCGATAGCCGCGCTCGATGCCGGTGACCAGCTTGGAGTGCATGGGGAGGTCGCCGGTCACCGCCACACCTCTGGGCCTGGGCTCGAGGCGCTGGGTGGCCGGGTCAGCCTGGTCGGGTTCGCCCGAGCCGAAGATGGTTGATGGCCCCTGGTAGGGCGTGCCGGTCACCGGGCGGCAGTCACCCGGCTCGTCGCCGGTGACGTTGGGGCGGTACTCCAGGCTCGGACCCGTGACGTTCTGGCCCCTCCACGTCTGCGCCACCGTCACCTTGCCTGCGGTCACCGGGTCGAGACGCCCCCGGGCGAGGTGGGCGGCCGGCGCCGTACCGCCACCGACGGCGCCGCACTCGGTGGAGGAGAGGTTCTGGTACTGGTCGCCGGTGATCGGGCGGCAGGCGCCGGCCTCGTTCCCGGTGACCCGCCCGCTGCGGCCGACGGCCGTGCCGGTGACGGCCAGCCCCCCGTCGCTGTTCTCCAGAGCCTGCCCGGGCGGTTGGACCCCCGGCCTGCCGCCCACCGCGGACGCGCCGTGGGGATCGGCCCGGCGGGGGAACTGCGCCGAACGGTAGGCGCCGTCGGTGCGTGGCGTCAGGTCGTCGTCGAGCCTCTGGTCGGCTTCGCCGGTGATGGAGAGGTGCTCTCCGGCCTCGTCACCGGTGATGGGCACGTTGCCCCGAACGGTGGTGCCCGAGACGACGAGGCCCTGCGGCGTCCGGATCAGCCCGACCTTGACCCCGGCGCCCGGCGCAGGGGCCGGGCCGTCGGCCGGGACGTACTGCGTGCCCGACACCGGGTGGGAGGCGCCGGGCTCTCCGCCCGTGACCTGGACGCCCGGAGCGATCCGCACCCCGGTCACGTGCTGGCCGCCGTGGGTGGGCGACTCGATGACCTTGGGCACGTACCTGACCCGGCCCTCCCGCTGCGGCCTGTTGATCCCTGGGCTACCCACGGGGCTCGCTTCGGCGCGTCGCGCCTGCTGAGGACCCGAGCCGGCGCCGTCAACGTGCAGGTTCTCCACGGCGGGCGTGGCGCCGCCGGCGCCCTTCAGCGCCTGCTTGCCCTGGGACAGCTGGCGGCGGCGCTCCTTGGAGACGGAGCGGCCGAAGTGCGCCGCAGCCACGGGGTCGGTCGGGACGGCCCATTCCTCCCGAGCACCTTGGGTGCCGCTGGGGGCGGGGGCGGGCGCTGCGCCGTTGGCCTGCTGGTTCTCTGCGGCGGCGCCCTTCAGCGCCTGCTTACCCTGGGAAAGCTGGCGGCGGCGCTCCTTGGAGACGGAGCGGCCGAAGTGAGCCGCGGCCACGGGGTCGGTCGGGACAGCCCATTCCTCTCGAGCAGCTTGCGAGCCGTTGGGCGCGCCTTCACCGTTGGGGACCGCGGGGGCTGCCCCTGCGCCGTTGGCCTGCAGATTCTCGCCGGCGGGCAGCGCGCCGGCGCCGTGCATCGCCTG
>JANMRJ010001029.1:0-13046 GCA_031370985.1 Acidimicrobiales bacterium | reverse complement strand
GCGCCGGCGGCGCCCCGTCGGTGCGAATGGTGCTCCTCAAGTCGGTCGACGACCGCGGCTTCGTGTTCTTCACCAACGCCGGCAGCGCCAAGGCCCGGGACCTGGCCGCCAACCCCCAGGCCGCCTTGCTGTTCTACTTCGCCCCCGACCGCCAGGTGCGGGTGGAGGGCCCGGTCGAGCGAGCCACCGACGAGGAGTCCGACGCCTACTGGCGCAGCCGCCCACGGGGTAGCCAGCTGGGCGCATGGGCGTCGCGCCAGAGCGAAGTCATCGCCGAGCGCTCGGTACTGGAGGCCCGGTTGGCCGACGCGACCGATCGCTTCCCGGGCGACGTTCCCCGACCCCCCTTCTGGGGCGGGTTCCGGGTCATGCCCGAGACAATCGAGTTCTGGCACCACCGCGACGACCGCCTCCACGACCGCCTCCGCTACCGCCGGGCCGGCGCCGACTGGGTCATTGAGCGCCTCTCACCGTAGGCCTCACCAGCAGCGGGCGTCCGTTCTCGGTACTGAAACGTTACGTTTTTGGCGCTTTCCAGTGTCCAGAACGAGAGGGGGCCGGCGTCAGGTTGTGGCCTCGAGCACGCCCAGGATGTCCTCGCCGTAGCGCTCCAGCTTGAGGGGGCCGATCCCCGAGCAGCTGGCCAGCTCGCCCAGCGTCGCCGGCCGGCGCTCGGCGATGCCCTTGAGGTGGGCGTCGCTCATGACCACATAGGGCGGCACCTTGTCGCGGCGGGCGATGGAGGTGCGCCAGTCTTTCAGGGCGTCCCACGCCGGCGACTCCCCAGCCTGGGGTACCTCGGTGCGAGGCCGAACCTTGGGCGCCGGCGCTTCCCGCACCGCAGCCATCACCGCGGTGCCTTCGAGCTCGGCCAGGAAGGGTGACGGCGCGGCGGCGTCGCCCAGGACGACAACCGACCGGGCCGCCCGGGTGATGGCGACGTGGAAGACCCGCCGCTCCTCCTCGACATCGTCGGCCAGGCGGTGGGGGAACAGGTCGGCGGAGGCCCCGAAGACGATCACGTTGGGCCACTCCCGGCCCTTGACCTTGTGCACCGTCGACAGGTGGACGCACGGTCGCCCGGCGCCCTCCGCCGGCGGGGTCAATGCTTCCCGCAGCCACGGCTCGAAGCCAGCGGGATCGGGATGGAGCGTGGCCAGCTGCTCGAGCGCCCAGAGGTCGTCGCCGTGGGCCGAGCGGTCGGCGGTGCCCCGCGAGGTGTCGAGGGCGTTCATGGCCCGGTCGAGGCCGACCCGACGGCGCACGACATCGAGCACGCCGGCCGTGGTCGCCCCGGCCCGTTGCACGGCCTGGGCCACGAGCTCCAGGTCGCTGGCGTAGATATGGACCCGCTCGGCGTCGTCGCCAGAGAGCCAGTCGCCCAGGCTGCGGAGGTCGGCGATCGACGTGCGGGGCCGCCGGCCCATCATCTCCATCACGTTGCGGGCGATCTTGCGCGACGGTCGGCGGACGGTAGCGGCGACATCCTCCCGGGAGATGTCGGCCGGCGCCAGCCCGATGCGCAGGTAGGCCAGGGCGGCCGCGATACCGGTCCGGTTGAGGAGTTCGGTGCCGACGGCCCGGTTGCACGGGATGCCCGACTGGGCCAGCAGGACCTGGATGGGCAGCAGCACCGCGTTGACCCGGGCCAGCACGGCGATGTCGGTGAGCTCGACGTCATGGTCGAGCCACGCCACCACCCGGTCGCGCGCCGCCCGGGTGAGGTCGTCGACCGGCACCGGCTGCACCACCAGCGCGCCAGCCTCGTCGGCCCGACGGGGCGCCGGCGCCACCTCCTTCGGAATGCGCCGGCGGTTGTAACCCAGCAGGGTCTGGGCGCCCGCCACAATGGCCGGCGGGCAGCGGTAGTTGACCCGCAGGTCGTAGGTGGCCGCGCCGGGGAACCACCGGGCGAAGTCGATGAGGAAACCGGGGTCGGCGCCGGCATAGCCATAGATGACCTGGTCGTCGTCGCCCACGCCGAACACCGATGCCGGCGGCCCGGCCAGCAGCCGGATCAACAACACGTGGGCCGGCGTCAGGTCCTGGAACTCGTCGACCAGCAGCGTGCGGCAACTGGCCCGGGCCCGGGAGCGGATGTCGGGGTCGGTGAGCAGCAGCTCGATGGCTCGGTAGATCTGCTCGTCGAAGTCGACGGCGTTGCGGGCGGCGAGGGCGGCCCGGTAGGCCGAGAAGGCGACGGACACGCCGGCTGCATCGGGGAACCGGGTCTCGGCCGCCACCGGGTCGAGCAGGCCGAGGCGGATGGCGGACAGCGCCTCCAGGTACGGCGCCACCGGGTCGGCGTTGGCCTTGCGGGGGATCTTGACCAGGGACTGGACGATGTTGCGGACCTCACGCTCCTCCACCACCGAGACGCGCCCGGCCATCTGGCAAATCGACAGCCCCAGGGAGTTGAGCGTCCTGATGGTCGGCCGCAAACCGACCACCCGCTCCCGCAGCTCGTCGGCCGCCTTCACGTTGTAGGCCACTGCGGTCAGCAGGTCGGGCTCGTGGTTGCGGTCGGCCAGCAGGTGACGGAGCCGCTCGGTGAGCACCCGCGTCTTCCCGGAACCGGCGGGGGCGATGATCCGCGCTGGCCCGCCGGCGTGGGCCACGGCCGCCAGCTGATCGGGCGCCAATGCCGCCGCAGGGGGCGCGAAGCGGGCGACGGTCAGCCGGCCGGCGTCGATGGAGTCGCGGTGCACAACCCCATGGTCGACCGCCAAGGGTTGGCGCGGCCCGCCGTCGCACCACGCCGGCGTGCCGTCGGGCAGGACGACATCGGCCGGTCCCCCCACCTCAGCCCCGAGACGAGCTCCCCGCACGCCGTGCCACCACACCGGTTCGCCGAACCGGGCGTCGTAGGTGTTGGCCCACACCAGGAAGTGCAGGCGCTCCCGCACAAAGTCGAAGCCCGGCCCCAGCTCGTACGGCGGACGGGACGATGTCTCGGGCGCCTTGAGCTCGGCGGCGTCGATGCCCAGCTCGATCACGACCGGCCGGCGCTGCGACCACGCCTCGTGCAGCGGGTCAGCGGCGCTGTCGTCGTCAACGCGGATCCGACCGACGCCGCCCCAAGCCGGCGGCACGTCGGCGCCGGGCCGGACGACCAACCCCCGACCCAGGGCAGCCGGCGTCATTCGGGCTTCTGGCCCACCAGGAGATGGTGGGGGTGCGGATAGCCCCGGTGGATCGGCCGGTCCTTCACGGTCAGGCCCCCTTCGGCCATGGCCGCGGCCATGTCGGCCGGCGCCAGGAAGGTCAGCGCCTCCCCCTCCGTGATGCCCAGGAGCTTGACCGCCGCGGTCTCCTGCAGCACGTTCCACCTGGCCTTCCAGCGAGGAGCGAGCGCCATCTCCTTCACCGCCAGCACCCCACCGGGCTCGAGCGCCTCGGCGCAGGACCGCAGGAGGGAGTGCTGGTCGCCGGCCGACAGGAGGTAAAGCACGTCGACGATCCCGATGCCATGCCAGGGGCCGGCGGGCAGCTCGTCGCCGGCCACGGTCTCGAACCGGGCGGCCAGGCCGGCGCCGACCGCCGCGGCCCGGGCCGCGGCCAGCTTGTCCCCGTCGACATCGATGCCCACGATCTCCCGGTCCGACGACTCGAGGGCCAGGAACAGCGACAGCAGCCCGTGGCCGCACCCCACGTCGAGGATGCGCCCGGCCGGCGGCAGCTGGGCGGCGACGGCGGGGATGGGGCACGTCGCCCAGCGAACGACGACATGCGCCCGGGTCATGGCCGGTGCCGACCGGTACAGCGACAGGACTCGCTTGCGGGGGCTCCCGGGGGCGAACCGCCCGTAGGTCACTGGTCCACACTCCCTTCGGGAGAGCGTCCCAGTGAGTGCTTGCCGGACCGGCCTACCGGGCGGGTCACTTGGTCCACACTCCCTTCGGCCGGTCACGTCCGCGACGGGCTCGCCGGCAGGTCGGCGTAGGTCGCCAGCCGGAACCCGGCCGACGCCACCGCCTGCTTGGCCACCGGTCCAACCAGGGCGGCCAGCTCGTCCTCCCAGCGGAAGCCCCACTGGTAGCGGTTGCGGTCGACATCGTCACCCTCCCCGGGGTGCACGGTCAACTCGACCGCTTCGTGGCCGTGGCGGGCCAACCGGTCGAGCACCGTGGGCAGGAGCTGCTCGTCGAGCCGGCCGGCGCACTCGATGCCAACTGCGTCGAGGGGGAAACGAAGGCCGGCGCGCTTGGCCTTGCGGGCCAGGCGGGCGCCCAGCACGGTCACGCCGAGGGCCACCGGGTTGCGGGCCCGGAAGCGTGGCACCCGCACCGCCGGGATCTCGTACTCAGTGGCCAGGTCGATGACGACAGAGCACACCGACGGCCATAGCTGGAGGTGCTGGTGGGCATCAAGGTGGGTGATGCGCACCCCCAACTCCCGGACCGACTCGAGCTGAGCAGTGAACTCGAGGCGGAGCTCCTCGGGGTTGATCCGACCGGTGACCGCCCGGCCGATGAAGGCACCGTAGGTCTCACACAGGTGGCCGTGCTTGCCGACCAGGGACGGGATCTCCCGGGCGCTGAGCAGGGGCGGGTCCTCGCCCACCGCGGCCAGGTGCACGCCGATGCCGAGCTCGTCCTCGTCGGCCAGCCACGACGCCACCTTGGGGTACGCCGGCCCCAGGGCGATGGCCGACGTGCTGGTGACGATCCCTTCCCGGTGGGCGTGCAGGATGCCGCGCGAGATCCCCTCGGTGAGGCCATAGTCATCGGCGTTGACGATCAGCAGTTGGGGCAACGGAGGCGTCCTTGTTGTCATGAAAGCCTGGCGGTGGTCACGAAAGCCTGGGCAGTGGTCACGAAAGGTAATAGCCCGTGCCAAAGACGGCAGTGAGAACCACGAGGGCCACACCGCTGGCCGGGAGGAAGACCCGCCGGATTGCCGGGCGCTCGACGAGCAGCTCGCCAAGCACGGCGAAGATCGGGAATGCGGCCAGCAGGTACCGGGCCATCCCGAAGAAGTTCTTGGTCGACAGGGCCGAGAGACCGATGAGGAGGGCCGTGTAGACGCCGTAGCCGGCGCCGAAGCGCCGGAACACCCTCGGGACCAAGCACGCGGCGGCCACCGTGAGTACCGGGTGAGCCATGAACAGGATCCACGCCCGGGGGCTGCTCAGGTCGGAGATGTCGCGGAAGAACTGGACCTTCAACCACGTCTCCGGGCCGGCCCCCTGGTGCCACGCGGCTTGGGCGGTGACGAAGGCGAACGGGTCGTCGAACCGCCTCGACAGGTACAGGCACCAGGCGGCCAGCCCGAGGACGGCCAAGAGCACTCCGGCGTCGACCGGACGGGCCCGGCGCCAGTCGACGCGGCGGGCTGTCCCCTCGGGCCGGCCTCCCGGGCCGGCTGTGCCATCGGGCCGGCCTCCCGGGCCGGCTGTGCCATCCTTCCGCCGGAAGGCGCCCCGCTGCTCCAGGGCTCGCACCGCCAGCCCCACCACCAGCACGATGCCGAGCGGCCGGGCCGCGGTGGCGATGGCGCCGGCCAGGCCGGCGAGCACGGGTCGGTCCGCCTCCAGCAGGAGGAAGGCGCCGAGGAGGGAGGCGATGAACAGAGCGTCGGCGTAGACCACGCCGTAGAGGTAGAACGCGTAGGGGTAAAGCAGGAAGGCGAACAGAGCAGCCCACGCTGCCGCCGGCGACAGCCGGGTCCGCAACCAGGTGGCGAGCAGGGCGGCCACACCGACACCGGAGAGCAGGGTGACGACGATGCCGGCGACGTAGGCGTCTTCGACGAGCACCCGGGCCGCCCGGACCACGAGCGGGTAGGCCGGGAAGAAGGCCACCGACGACTGCTGGCCGGCGACGTAGGCGTAGCCCTTCGTCGCGATCTCGTGGTACCAGCCGGAATCCCACTGCGCCCAGCCCGCGAGCCAGGACGGCCCGGTGAACGGCGGCGCCAGGTGGGGCCCCGACTCCGCCGGCAGGTGAGGGGCCACGGCACCCATGACCAGGAACAGCACGGCTGCGATGCCCAGGAACGCAGCGGCCGCCTGCCACGCCCGTGGTTGCCCGGCCTCGGCAGGGGCCCCCGGCGGTGGGATCCGAGCGGGGGCGGGTCGGTTGGACAGCATTCGATCCAGGGGTTCTCCGGGCGCGTCGGGATACCGACCGGCGCGCAACCTACCACGAGGCCCCACTGACCGACCGGGGACATCGATCATCCAGCGACGAGGACGCGGACTCCAACCGTCTCGTAGGTGGCCCGAGCACGGGCGTCACGAGTCGCCAGCGCGGCGCCGTGCTCGAGGGCGGCGAGGGCCACGAGCGCGTCATAGACGGCGCCGCCGGCGATCCCCAGGCCACTGAGTACCTCGGGGAGGCGGGAGGCAGTGTCGGCCCCCAAGAGGAACGGCTCGACGAACCGGTCGCCGAGCAGGCGGGCCGCGTCGGCCGGGGCCAGCCGCAGGTCACCTGGCAGGCGCGTGAGCACGGAGTAGGTCTCGGCCAGCGCGGGCCCGCTGAGGGCCACCTCCCGGCCGCCCCACCACCGGTAAACCGCGTCGTGGGCCGCATGGGTAGCGACGAGCAGGGGGACGGCCACGCTCGTGTCCAAGGCGAGCGCGCTCAGCGTCGCCCTGCGTCAAGAAGGCCGAAGACATCGTCGTCGTCGATGGTGGTGTCGCCAGTCGCCACGAGCACCCCGGACTCTTCGACCAGCCGAGCGGTGCGCCCGGTGGCCAGCAACTGCAGACCGGCGCCGTAGCGGGAGACATCGACCGTCGAGCCCGGGGTGAGCCCTAACGCGTCGCGCAACGGCTTCGGTATGACGATGCGTCCGACCGAGTCGACTGTGGTCTCCATACAGGGAACAGCTTACCAGTGGGTTCCCAGCGATGTTACGGCCGGTCGTGTAACCCGATGCAGAACTCGTTGCCCTCGGGGTCGGCGAAGGTGGACCAGGTGATCCCGTACTCTTGGCGGTGACCAACGAGGGTGGCGCCGAGGGCCTGGACCCGAGTCACTTCAGCGTCGAGGTCGGCGGTCCCGAGGTCGAGGTGCATGCGGTTCTTGGCCGCCTTCGGCTCAGGGACCTGGATGAACATCAGCCGGGGGCCGATCGAGCCGTCGCCGGCCACGATGGCGATCCACGGCTCGGACAGCTCGACGTTGTAGCCCGTCACGCCGGCCCAGAACGCCGCCAGCGCCGGCGGATCGGCGCAGTCGAAGGTCAGGCTGTGAAGGTGCACACGGGTTCAGTCCTGGGCGGCGGCGATAAGAGTGGCGAGCGGCTTGAGGTCGAACGGGGGGCCGGCGCCGAGGATAAGGTGCTGGGCGCCGGCGGCCAGGTAGGCGTCGACGTTGCCGATCTCCCGGTCGTCGAGGAGCATCACCGTCCGCTCGATCTCAGCCGGGTCGCGGCCAACCCGTGCGCACCAGTCGTCGAGCACGCGGTTCTTGGCCGCGAACGCGTCGGCCGGCCCGAAGGCGTTCCACATGTCGGCGTACTGCGCCACCAGCCGCAGCGTCACCTTCTCGCCCCCGCCGCCGACGAGGATCGGCAGCTTGCCGATCGGCGGCGGGTTGAGCTGCAGGATCCGGGCCCGGATGCGCTGGAGCGACGCCTCCAGGTCCTTCAGCCGGCTCGGCCCGGTGCCGTAGGTGTAGCCGTACTCGGCGAAGTCGCGCTCGGCCCAGCCGGCGCCGATGCCGAGGATGGCCCGCCCGCCGCTCAGGTGGTCGACCGTGCGGGCCATGTCGGCCAGCAGGTCGGGGTTGCGGTACGGGTTCCCGGTGACGAGCATGCCGAGCTGGGCGTGGGTGGTGTCGACCGCCATGGCCGCCAGCAGTGACCAGCCCTCGAACGAGCCGCCGCCGGGGTCACCGAAGATGGGGAAGAAGTGGTCCCAGGGCCAGATGCTGTCGACCCCCATCCGGTCGGCCTCCTGCCAGGCTCGGCGCAGCTCGGCCATGGTGGTGTTCTGCTGGAAGAAGTGGAAGCCGACCTTGAAGCGCGCCATGCCGGCGACGCTATCCCGTCGATGTCAGGGGTCAGCCCGCCCAGGGCGCCAGCGGTGGGAACGCCGGCCCCGCCCAACGCCCCACGAGCCACGCCACCAGTTGCCGGCGTTCGGCCTCGACGACGGCCGGCGCCGGCGACCCGTCCGGGATGACCCAGCGCTCCCCCGTGTCGGTGGCCCGGAGGTCGACGCCAGCGCCGGCAGATAGGCGGGCGGCCACGCCGGGGAGGGCGCGGCCCAGCTCCGCCTCCACGTATGCGTCGGGCAGATCTGCGGGGCCGTACCCGAGCCCGAGGTCGACGTGGTGGATCTCCACTTCCCGCCACCGGCGGAACGGCAGGTCGGCGAGCGGCCAGATCCCGCTCGCTACCCGGCCCTCCCCGCTGTGCCACGCCGCGGCCGGCGTGGCGTCGAGTGCCATTTCCAGGCTGAAGGCCGAGGCGGTGACGGCGGCCGCCAGCTCGGCGGCCCGCCGGCCGGCGCCGGCGTCGATGTCGTCGGCTCGCTGGGCGTTGCCGCCGGTGTACTGGTCGGCCACCTCGCCCCGAGCCGCGGCCCGGAGCATGCGGACGTGGCTGTCGGCGTTGCGGGCCAGGTGGGTGAGCACGTGGCCGACCGTCCAGCCCGGGAGCAGGCTCGGCCGGCGGGCCGCGTCGTCGGTGAGGTGGGCAAGGGTGACGGCGAGCCGGGCATGGGCGTCGCCCAGCTGTTCACGGACGTTCGGTGTCATCGGTCCTGTCATCGGTCCAGTCATCGGTCCGGTACCTTCGCAGAAATCCGCGCCGCGGCCGGCCCCCTACCCGGTCGCGCCCCTAAGGCGCCCATCCCCCGCCACCTCGGCGGCAATGGCCGCGGCGGCCACGAAGGGGTCGCCGGTCAGGAACCTTGCCCCGATGGCCGCCGCATCGGCCTCCCCTACCGCCCGGCCGGCCAGCACCAGTGGGGCGTAGGTGGCGACGGCGGCCAGGTCGCGGCCGATCACCTCCGGCCCAGGCGGGACCATCGCCGTGACCACGACCAGCGCCGGCCGCAGCTGGCTCGCGGCGTCGGCGATCGTGGCCAGCGGCGTGTCCGGACCCAGGAACGTGACCCGCCACCCGTTGGCCCGCAGGGCCAGGCCGAAGCAGATGAGGCCTAGGTCGTGCGGGTCGCCGGGCAGGCAGGCCAGCAACGCCATCGGGCCATAGCCGCCCCCCCAGCCCCGGGCCAGACCGAGGAGCCGGCCCCGGAGCAGTGCGCTGGCGAAGTGCTCCTGAGCGATCATCACGTCGCCCGTCTGTTCCCAGCGTTCGCCGAGCTCGTGCAGGTACGGCAGCACCGCCTCGCCCAGGACCGTCTCCAGGGAGAACCCCGAGAGCAGGCGGTCGAGGGCGGCGTGCGCCGCGGGCTCGTCGAGCCCGTCGAGCGCCTCCCGGAGCTGCGCGCCGAGCGCAGCCGGGTCGGTCACCCCCAGCTCGGGTGGCAGGCCGGCCTCGGCCGGCGCCGGGGCGGGCGGCTCCCGGCGGGCCATCCGCGCCGCCTCGGCCGCTGACACGCCTGCAGCCAAGTGCTCTTGCATTTGTCGCACCCGACGCTCGTCGCCGGGGCCGTAGAGGCGCAGGCCGCCTGAGGTGCGGGCCGGCGACAGCAGGTCGTAACGCCGCTCCCAGGCCCGCAGGAGCTCGGCGCTCACGCCGACCCGCCGGCTGAGCTCGCCGATCCGAATGGGACCGGTGGCGTCGTCGTGCGGTGCGTCGTCATCGGTTCGGTCCACAGAAAAGACAATCTACAACACCTATACAACCTCTGGACAGCACCCGCCGAAACCGGTACAGTACTTATACAACCCCTGAACAGAAAGGCCCGAATATGTACAAGATGTTGGAGACTCCCCGGCAGCGGGCGACGGGATCGAAGAGCTTGATCCTGTTGGCCACCGGCCTCTCGTTCTTGCTGTCGGTGACACTCTGGTTCACCGGCAATGAGCTGCAGGGCATCTTCGTGGGCCTGTGGGTCCCCTCGATCCTGGCCCTCGGGGCAGTCGTCCTGCCGCGCGGGGAGGTGTCATGAGCGACATCGCCCTGTTCGGTGTCGGCTCGCTGGTGACGCTCCTCGTCGTCGCGGCCGTCGCCCTGCTCGTCCTCGGCGCCATGCTGGACGGCCGCGAGAACGATCAGGCCCGCGCCGAGTGGGGCTCAGACGATGTCGATGGCGCCGGCCCTTCCCGGCGAGCGCCGTTGACGAGTGCCCGGTGAACCGCCGGCGCCGTCGCCGGCGCCCCGTGGCGCTCGCCAACCTCGGTGACCGGGACCTCCTCGAGGTCGTCGCCGCCGGCTCGAGGGCGGCGCTGTGGGAGTTGTTCAACCGCCATGGCGCGGCCGTGCACCAGCTCGCCGGCCTCGTGGCAGCCGACGACCGCGACGCGGACCGGGTGGTCGAGGAGGTCTTCGTCACCCTGGCCCGATCGGGCCGGCTGGAGGACGATGTCGAGAGCGTGCGCCTCGGTCTCCTGGCCATGGCCTGGCGCCGAGCGCCGGCGCCGTCGGCCGCGCCGGCCTCAGCTTCGCCGGCCTCAGCCTCGCCGCTCCGGGGGCTCCCCGACGACACCCGCGACGCGCTGGCCCTCACCATGCTGGCGTCTGCTCCGCTCACCGACGTCGCCCGCGTCATGGGGGCCAACCGGCAGGTGGTGGCTTCCCGGCTCCGCTCCGGGCTGGTGGCCTGCGCTGGTCAGAGGGCACGCCCGGCGTCGTGATCTCATCGTCATGACCGCGCCAGCGGAAGCCGGAAGGCAGCGGTACGGGCCGGCGAGCGGCACGCCGATCGAGCGCCCGGTGATCCTCAACCGCTGGGAGTCCCTCACCTTCATGCACTGGCGCTACCGCCCGGAGGTGGTCCAGCGCCTCCTGCCGGCGGGGCTGACCGTCGACACCTTCGACGGGTCGGCCTGGATGGCACTCGTGCCCTTCGTCTTGCGCTTCTCCCTGCCTGGGATCCCCGAGCTACCGTGGGCCAGCCGGTTCGCGGAGACAAACGTGCGGACCTACGTGCGCAGCGCCGACGGGTCACACGGCACCTACGTCCTCTCCCTCGACGAGCGGGTCGCCGCCGCCGGCCTGCCGGCGCCGGCGGGCCCGCCCCTGGTGCACTACTCGCCGGCGGTCGATGTCCGCATCGGCCGACCCCAGCGCGTCTCGGCCCCTGAGGAACATCGGAACAGGATGCGCCGGTAGATCCTGCTCCCGCTAGCCCGGTCGGTCGTTCGGATCACGGCGGTCGACCCCGATGGTGCGGAGACGGCAAGGGAGCTTGCCACTCCGGCTCTCGCCAAAGATCGAGCACCCAATCTGAGCGGAGCAAGTACGCTGGGCTTTGTGAACGGTGTCACAAGCCCGGTCCCGCCCGGCCCACCGAAGCTCACCCCGGCCCAGCTCCATGAGGAGTGGGACGTGACCCTTGCCAGCCCGCGCCGACGCTACGGCGTGGCCGCACGGGCGCTGTTCCTGCTCCTCGATGTCGTTTACGGCAAGCCCCGCACGCTTTCCAAGTTCAAGGTGCTCGAGGTCATCGCCCGGGTGCCGTACCAGGCGTGGGAGCACGTGGCCTACGTGGCGGTCACCCACCGGTACTCCCGCCCCAACTTCGCCCGGCGCATCTTCGAGCGGGTGGCGGAGAGCCGCGAGCAGCAGGACAACGAGCAGTGGCACCTGCTGATCCTGGAGGATCTCGTCGAGCACTCCGAGAAGCGGGAGCGCTTCGTGCGCTTCCGGCTGCTCCCCCAGGTGATCGCCATGGCGTACTACTACCTGTCCTGGTTCCTGTACGCCCTGCAACCGGCCTGGAGCTACCGGCTCAACGCCGACTTCGAGGACCACGCCGAGCACGAGTATGCCGAGTTCGTGCGAGACAACCCGGCGTTCGAAGAAACGCCCTACGCCGGCCCGTTCACCGAGGAGTACGGCGCGTTCGCCTCCCTCGGCGACCTGTTCCGCCAGATCGGCCACGACGAGCGGGTCCACAAGGACGAGAGCGTGGCCCGCATGGCTGCACCGCGCTTCCAGTAACGCAGGGCTTCCAGTAACCGCCGGCGCTACGGGATCCCGAGTACGGCCTGGTCGTCCCGACGCGGCAGGAAGTGCTTGCCCAGCGTCTCCTCCTGCTGCTGGTAAGAGGACCCGATGCCCCGCCCGTAGAGCGTGGCCGGCTCCTCCAGCATGCGTTCGAAGGTGAGCTTGCACACCCGCTGGCCGTGCTCGATCATGAACGGCACGTCGTGGGCGCGCACCTCGAGGGCGGCCCGCGAACCCTTGAACGTCCCGGCCTCGTCGTAGCCGAAGCCTGGGTCGAAGAAGCCGGCGTAGTGGGTGCGCAGCTCGCCGCTGGTCGGGTCATACGCCATCATCTCCGCGGCCAGGTTGGGGGGGATGGTGACCGACTCGTCGGACATCAACAGGTAGAAGCGCTGGGGCGTGAGGACGAAGCGGTCGCCGGCCTCGCCCTTCACGTGCTCCCAGTAGGCGTCGGGGTCGAGGCCGCCAACGCGCGTCATGTCGAGCAGCGGGGCGTTGTCGCGCGCCCGGTAGCCGACCCGCCCGGAGTGATCGCCCTGGAGGTCGAGGCTCAGGAACAACCCGTCGTCGACGGCCAGGTCAGCGTCGGCCACCGGCTCACCTCGGCGGAACAGCAGGGGCTGGCGGTGGTGGAAGTCGCGGAGGTCGTCGTCGGACAGTTCCGGGCGCCCGACCGACAAGCGGAGCTGGTTGAGGCTGAGGTCCTCCCGCACCCGGATGGCGAACGACAGCGGCACGACCTCCAGGTAGAGGTTGCCGGAGTAGCCCGGCGCGATCTCGTCGAAGCGGTCACTGCCGTCGGTGATGATCCGGGTGAAGACATCGAGGCGGCCGGTGGAGCTCTTGGGGTTCGCAGCAGCCGAAACACCCTTCGGCAGTGCCAGGCTCTCCTGCAGCGGCACGATATAGACACAGCCGGTTTCAAGGACGGCGCCCCCCGCCAGGCTGAACTCGTGCAGCGTCAACTTCTCCAGACGGTCGACGACCAACCGCTCAGGGCCGGGAAGGAAACTCGCGCG
>JANMRJ010001022.1:0-1156 GCA_031370985.1 Acidimicrobiales bacterium | reverse complement strand
CGCTGCTGCGGCCCTTGTCGCGGTGTCGTTCGCCCAGGACGACCTCCTGACCGAGCACGCCGGGCTCCGTGCCGCGGTGGGGCACTCGCGCCATGCATGGTCCGGGTGCGCCGGCCGCTTGGGCGCGACTACAGGGCTAGGGTTTCGATTGTCGATGCTCCGATGTGTATGAGTCCAAGCCAGTCCCAAGCGGCGTGGATGGGCGCAACGCGACCACGCCGCCGAGCGGATCCGGCCCGCGTGGGCGCATCGCGCTATCTTTTCGGTTCCTGGGGGACTGGAGACGGGGAGGAGTGCTGGCGGACCGGCTGGGGGCAGGGATTGCCGTGGTGAGTCCGCGTCCCTGCCGCTTCGGGCCTGAGGCGCAGGCGTGACCCCACTCCGCTCGACCTCGATGATGAATCGGCTGGAGGACCTGTTCCGGTCGCTCGGCGGCTACGACCTCCTCTCAGAGGGGGTGCTCGAGGAGATCACCGCTGTCGTCCCCGGTGGCGCCCAGGGCGTATCCCAGCTCGACGACGACGAGGTCGCAGAGGCGCTCTTCGAGATCGTCAACAAGTTGCGATGGCGGAGGCTCGTGCCGGTGCTCGCCTTGCACGAGCTCCCGCATCCCCGGTATCCGGTCGGCGAGCACTCGACCTCGAATACCCCACCTCCGGTGGCGATGTGGGATCCGCCGCGGGCGCTTGAGCCCGCCCTCGCCGGTTGGAAGGTACTCGGCTTCGATGTCGGGTTTCCGATCGGGATTCCCTCCTGCGAGCTGACGTGTAACGCCGACTGGATCGAGTTCTACGCCCGCAAGGGATTCCACGTGCTCACGTACAGGACGGTCCGGAACACGCCCACAGTCGGGAGCCCGTACGACTGGGTCTTCTTGGCCGATGTCGACGAGCCCTTCGGTGCCGACGACAAGCCGAACGAGGTGAGGCGGGCCGACGACACGGTGCCCCGTGACTGGCGTTCGGCATCGACCGCCACCTCGTTCGTGGCGCCGTGCCCCGAGTCGGAGATATGGGAAGCGGACATGCGAGACGCTCGCCGCCGTCTCGATCGCCTGGGCGGGCAGCACTTGCTCATCGCCAGCGTCACCGACTCTGTCCATGCCGAGCTCAAGAGCCCGCAGACCTTGGCCGCCGATTTCGTGAAGGTCGCCACC
>JANMRJ010001012.1:0-8577 GCA_031370985.1 Acidimicrobiales bacterium | reverse complement strand
CGCCGGCGCCCTCGCCGCCGTCGCCTACGCCGGCATGTCGGCGTCGATGGTCGACACCATGGGGCGCTTCGGGCGGGTCTCCAGACCGGTCTGCCGTGGCGGGTGGCGGTCATGTCGACCGGCGGCGGTCGGGCCGCCCTCGCCGCCGCTCCACTCGTGATCGCCGGCGCGGTCGTGCTGCTGCGCCGGAGCCGGGCCGCCCGGGGCGCGGCCATCGCCCTCGCCGGCGTCCTCCTCGTCCAGTGGGCCGGGCTCCAGTCGTCGGCCATGACCGCCCGCTTCTTCGTCTGGCTCGTGCCGGGGAGCGCCTACCTGGCGGCCGTCGCAGTCGGGCGGATCCCGAAGGGAGCATTCCTGGCGGCCGCCTCGGCGGTGCTCGCCCTGCTCGTGGTCGTCCCCGGCCTCACCGACGACCCGACCGCCTACCGCCAGGCGTCGGCGCTGATCCGTGCCGCCAACGCGTCCGGAGCGAGGAGCTGCGTGGTCGATGTCGGGGTGCGACCGATGCAGGCATACCTCGACACGC
Source organism: Acidimicrobiales bacterium (assembly GCA_031370985.1). Classification (GTDB taxonomy): domain Bacteria; phylum Actinomycetota; class Acidimicrobiia; order Acidimicrobiales; family AC-14; genus CADCTB01. Next base: position 8,051 of record JANMRJ010001012.1, on the reverse strand, counting down.
CCCGGGACTTCGCCGTCGTCATCGATCCCGCCGAGCTCGACCAGTGCGACGTCGTGGTGGTCGCAGCGTGGTGGCCGTCGACGGCCGACTGGTACGCCGCCGATCAGCGGGTGATCGCCGAAGCCGAGCGCCGGTACCCGTACCGCCTGGTCCTGGCCCACGGCGACCCCACCCTGGTCTTCTCCAACCGGGCCCTCACCGAAGGGGCGGCCGGCTAGGAGACCTGCTTGAGCTCTCGCTTCAGGTCGTGGATCTCGTCGCGGAGCCGGGCCGCATACTCGAACCGCAGGTCGGTGGCCGCCTCCTTCATCTCCTCCTCCAGGGTCCGTATCAGCCGCTCCAGCTCCTCCTGGGGCAGCTCGGCGAAATCGCTGCGCGCCTTGTCCCGCTTGCGGGACCGCTTGTCCTTGCCCGGCCGGGGCGCCTCGCCGTTCCCGTCGGGGCGGAGCATGGCCAGGATGTCGGTGACGGCCTTGCGGATGGTCTGGGGGTCGATGTTGTGCTCGAGGTTGTAGGCCTCCTGCACCCCCCGCCGGCGGTTGGTCTCCGAGATGGCCCGCTGCATGGAGTCGGTGACCTTGTCGGCATACATGATCACTTGCCCATCGACGTTGCGGGCCGCCCGCCCCATCGTCTGGATCAGTGACGTTTCGCTGCGGAGGAACCCCTCCTTGTCCGCGTCGAGGATGGCCACCAACGACACCTCGGGCAGGTCGAGGCCCTCCCGGAGCAGGTTGATGCCGACCAGCACGTCGAACTCCCCCAGCCGCAGGTCACGCAGGATCTCGATGCGCTGGATGGTATCGACCTCGCTGTGTAGGTAGCGGACCTTCACCCCCAGCTCCAACAGGTAGTCGGTGAGGTCCTCGGCCATCTTCTTGGTGAGGGTGGTCACCAGGACCCGGTCGCCCTTGTCGGTGGTGACCTTGATCTGCTCCATGAGGTCGTCGATCTGGCCCTTGGTGGGCTTGACCACTACCTCGGGGTCGGTCAGGCCGGTGGGCCGCACGATCTGCTCCACGATCTGGGCCGACTGACCGATCTCGTACGCCGACGGCGTGGCCGACAGGAAGATGCACTGGTTCACCCGCTCGTACCACTCGTCGAAGCGCAGTGGGCGGTTGTCGGCCGCCGACGGGAGGCGGAAGCCGTGGTCGACCAGGGTCTCCTTGCGCGACCGGTCACCCTCGTACTGGCCGTGGAGCTGGGGGACGGTGACGTGGGACTCGTCGATGACGAGCAGGAAGTCCTTGGGGAAGAAGTCGAGCAGGGTGTGGGGCGGCTGGCCGGCGTTGCGCCCGTCGATGTGGCGGGAGTAGTTCTCGATGCCGTTGCAGAAGCCGACCTCCTGCATCATCTCCAGGTCGTAGCTGGTGCGCATGCGGAGGCGCTGGGCCTCGAGCAGCTTGCCCTCCTTCTCGAACCAGGCCAGGCGCTCTTGCAGCTCACCCTCGATGCCGCCGATGGCCTTGCGCATCCGCTCCTCGCCGGCCACGTAATGGGTGGCCGGGAAGACGGCGACCTCCTCCAGCACCTCCAGGATCTCCCCGGTGAGGGGGTCGACCCGGCTGATCCGCTCGACCTCGTCGCCGAACAGCTCGATGCGGATGCCCTGCTCCTCGTAGGCGGGGTGGACCTCGATGGTGTCGCCCCGCACCCGGAACTTCCCCCGGATGAAGTTCATGTCATTCCGCTCGTATTGCATGTCGACCAGCTGGCGCAGGATGGCCCGCTGGTCGATCTCCATGCCCTTGCTCAGGGCCAGGACAGCCTTGGTGTACTCCTCCGGCGTGCCCAGGCCGTAGATGCAGGAGACGGAGGCGACCACAATCACATCTCTTCGTGAGACGAGTGCCCACGTCGCCGAGTGCCGCAGCCGCTCGATCTCGTCGTTGATCGAGCTGTCCTTCTCGATGTAGGTGTCGGAGGAGGGGAGGTACGCCTCCGGCTGGTAGTAGTCGTAGTAGGACACGAAGTACTCGACCCGGTTGTTCGGGAAGAACTCCCGGTACTCATTCGCCAGCTGGGCGGCCAGCGACTTGTTGGGGGCGATGATCAGCGTCGGCCGCTGGACCTGCTCGATCGTCCACGCCACCGTGGCGCTCTTCCCGCTCCCGGTGATGCCCAGCAGCGTCTGGAACCGGTCGCCCCGCTCCACGCCGGCGGCCAGACCGTCGATGGCCTTGGGCTGGTCACCCGCCGGCTGGAAGTCGCTGACGACCTTGAACGGAGGCACCAGACCAGGGTACCGGCGCCCGGAGACAATCTGGCCAGTCCTGCGGCTCAGGTGCTACCATGTGTACATGACGCAGATCGGCGTTCGAGAACTCCGGCAGAACGCGAGCGAGTGGATCCGCCGGGCGCACGCCGGCGAGCGGATCGAGGTGACGCGACGGGGCGAGCTGATGGCCGTCCTGGGTCCGCCGCCCGTCGGCGGTGGGCTCGCCCGTCTGCGCAAGGCGGGGAGGTTGAAGCCGGCCCGCGGCACGGCGCCGCTCCCACCGCCCGTGCCGACGCGCCGACCGGCCTCTGAAGCACTCGCCGAGCTCCGCGCCGACGAGCGGTGAGGGTCTGGTACCTCGATTCCTCGGCCATCGTAAAGTTCGCGGTCGAGGAGCAGGAGAGCGCGGCCCTCGCGTCCTGGCGAGCCGGCCTGGACCCGGACGATACCTTGATCACCTGCGAGCTTGCCATCGCCGAAGTGCTCCGAGCGGTCCGTCGCGTCGATGGTGACGAAGCCATTGCGCTCGCACATCTCGACGCCCTCGATCACCTGGTGATGGATCGGGACCTCCTGCTCGCCGCGGGCCAACTCGATCCGAAGGAGGTCCGCACGCTCGACGCGATCCACCTGGCCGCAGCCCAGGCGGTCGGGTCGGATCTCAGCGGCGTCGTGACCTACGACGACCGTATGGCCGGCGCAGCCCAAGGCCTCGGCATCGAAACGCTTTCCCCCGGCCGATAGCCGGCGGCGCCTGGCGTCGAACTCACACCTGTCATGGGTCCTCCCCGACTCCATGGTCAGCAGCCGGTAGCCCGGCCCAGCGCCCCGCACACCTCAGCCATGATCGCCTCGCTCAGGCGGGTCATTCGTTCGGTGCACAGTGAGGGCCGGACGAGCGTGACGTTATCGAGGCTGAGCACGCACTCGCTCGGCATCCCGTCGTCGGGTCCGAGGCGGACCTCCGTCGGGATGCCCCTGATCGTCCGGGTCGCGGGCACGGCCAGCACCTGATTGAGGAACGGGATGACCTCAGAGCGGGTCAGGATCAGGAACGGGCGACGCCCAGCCCGCGGATCCTCGTACCACCACACCTCGCCGCGGGCTACCACGGCTCAAGCTCCTCGGCATCCAGCCGGACCAGGAGGTCAGCGGTGGCCCGGTCGGACACCTGCGAGAGGTCGCCCCACTCGTCGGGCGTGGCCGGCGGCACCCGTGCGTAGCCCTCGGCTATCAGCTTCCCGATCGAGCGGGCGGCTTCGGCGTCGAGGTGCTCCTGGAGCACCTGGCGGATCAGCTCGGAACGGGAGACGCCCCGCACGCGGGCCTCCCCCGAAAGGGCGGCGATCAGGTCGTCCGTGAGCTGCACCATCGTCTGGGTCCGAGCCATAGCCCTATGATACCCCTAGCATCCAAAGCCGCATCGCCTACGGTCGGTCACACCCCAGGGCCACGCCCGCGGCCACGCACATCCGAGCCATGGCGTCGGCGGTGAGGACGGTCACCAGCCCGCCCAACGCTTCAACGTCGACGAGCGTGATGTTGTCGAGATTGGCGACACAGGGTTTCGGCAGGCCGTCCTCGGGACCCAGGGCAACCTCTGACGGGAGGTCGCGCACCGTGGTCGTGCACGGGGCCACGACGACCGAACGAAGCCGCCCGATGACGCTTTGGCGGGTGAGCAGGACGACTGGTCGGGTCTTGGTGCCCACGTCTGCCCACCGAACCTCCCCCCGTCCTACCAATCGAGGTCGTCCCAGACGCCGGCGGGGGGCATCTGGCCCTTTCGCAGGCGGCCGGAGTCGACATCGTCAACCGAGGAGGGGTTCTCGGCGTATGCGGCCCGGTACCTGTCGTCGATCGCCGTCGCCCGGCGCTCGGCGATCCAGGCCGCGACCGCGGTCCTCACCGCCTCTGCTCGCGACGAGAACTCCGACGGCACCAGGCGGTCGAGGGCCTCCACTTGGTCATCCCTCAGCACCACCGCAATCTGCATGGAAAGATCATACAGCGCATCAATGACGCTCCCACGCGGAGGGATGTTGGCGGCGAGCGCTCGGCCGAACGCGTCGAGCATGTGGCCGACAGCGTTGCCGGTCGGGTCGAGCGGGCCAACCATTGGGATCGATCGCATGAGAAAGGTGGGGCCGGCCGCACCGCCTCGCTGTGGCCGAACACGGAGAGGAGCCGGTGCCCAGTCATCCACGCGGCCAGTGGCGCAGGTCCAACAACGCGACCCAGATCGCGTCCACCTGGGGTTCCAGCGCCTCCGCCGGCCCGGAGTTGTCAATCACGATGTCGGCGGCGGCCAACCGGTCGGCCCGTGACGCCTGGGCGGCCATCCGCCGGCGGGCGTCGGCCTCGGCCATCCCCCGTCCCTCGGTCAGCCGGCGCAGGGCGACATCGGGATCGCAATCGACCACGATGACGGCCGACTCGCCATAGGAGCGGCCCGACTCGACCAGCAGCGGGATCTCCAGGACCACGACGGCGTCGGTCCCGGCCAGCTCGGCGATGCGCGCCGCGATCGCGGCGCGGACAGGCGGGTGGACGATGGCATTGAGATCCGCCAGCGCCGGCGGGTCGTCGAAGACCAGGGCGGCCAGCGCCGAGCGGTCGAGGGACCCGTCGTCGGCAACCACACCGGGCCCGAAGCGGTCTACGACCGCCCGCAAACCGGGCGTGCCGGCGGCGACGGCGTCACGCGCCAGAATGTCGGCGTCGACCACGACCGCCCCCCGCATGGCCAGGAGGGCGGACACGGTGGACTTGCCGGACCCGATTCCTCCCGTCAAGCCGATGACCACCATGGCCGATAAGGACCGTATCATCACCCTTCGACGGCCTCCCTCCCTGCTGTTCTCACCACGGGCCGACGAGCGCCTTGTCGCGGCGCGGGCGCAGGGCAAGCGGGCGCGGGCCGCCATCGCCGGCCGCGCCGGTGACTGGCCGCCGAACTCCCCCGGGTCCCTGAACGCCTGGCTCCTGCTGGTCACGACGAAGCCGCCCGTCTGGCGCGACCCCGTGCTGACCTGGCAGGACCGCCCGCTCACCCTCGGCGACGCCAACGAGAGCTTCTTCTACCCCGACCCCCTCGGCTTCTGGAGCGAGATCCGCCGCTGGGCGCAAGAGCTGTTCCGCCTCCGGTACCCGACGTGGGGCCTCGGCGAGTCGCTGGCCCTCACCTCTCTCCTGCACGTCGGCGAGGACCCCACCCGGTTCGCCACTGCGGTGGACCTGTTCGCACCGCGGGTCATCCTCTTCCTCGACGAGCCGTCCTGGATGAGCTCCGGCATGGAGGTCGAGAAGTCGGTGAACCACTACATCAAGGATCCGCACCGGTCGGGCCAGGTGTACGAGGGGTTCTGGGGCGAGACGGCGGACGGCGTGGCCGTGGGCAAGGCCCCGCAGCACCCAACCACGCACAACCTGTACCGCGCCCAGGACATGGCCGGCTTCTTGCGCTCCGCGCCGATCCCGCCTCCGTAGAACAACTTCTCCGCAGAACAACTTCTCCGTAGGAAACTACGCCGGCTCGGGCTCCACCAGCTGGACGGCGTGCCGGGTCCCCAGCATCGGCTTCAGCAGCCGTTGGATCACGTCACGGTGGTGGGGATCCGAGGCGTAGCGCTGATACGCGTCGAGGTCGTCGAACTCGACCACCAACCCATACCGGTCATTGCCCACCGCCACGCCGGCGTCGGCACCTGACCGGAAGGACCGGATGTCGGGGATCAGCCCCGGAAGGGTGGCCAGCGCGTCGTGCAGGACCCTGACCTCCTCGTCGCTCGTGCCCGGCTTCCAGGTGAACACGGCGACGTGGGTCACTCCTCCCATTGGCAAATCCCGCCGAGGAAGTCCCGAACCAGTTCGGGCCACCGGCGGACGCCGGCCAGGTCCTCGGCGACGTGCAACTCGCTCATCGCCATTTGTTCGGCGAGGGTCTCGGCGACGGAAACCGGGTGGGCCGGGTCGCCGGTCCACGCCAGGATCAGCGTAGGCACCACGACGTTGTGGATCTCCTCGCGGGTTGGAAGGTCCGAGGAGGCCGCGCCGCGGAGGATCGACGGCACCACCTTTTCGTCCATGCGCTGGAGGTGGCGCAGCCAGATGCCGCCCGCCTCGGGCAGCTCCTCGGCCAGGATCCGGGGCTGACCGACCGACTGGAGGGTCTTGAGGTACCCGGGCAGGCCCCTTCGCTCGACCATCCGGGCCGCCGCCTCGTAGGCCTCGGCCTGCTCCGGCCGGCCCTCCCAGGCGCTGGGCGGGGTGACGACGACCAGCCCCTGGATGCGCCGGGGCGCCCGCACCGCGGCATAGAGCGCGGTAGCCGCTCCCATCGACGCCCCGCCGGCCACGAACGGGCGATGCCCGGGGACCCGCAGCATGTCGTCGACGAGGGCCGACCACCGGTAGGCCCGGTCCTCGAAGTGGGCGCACTCGCACCCGCCGTGGCCCCGCGCGTCGTAGCGCAGGACCTCGGCGACCGGCTCGGCGCTCGACCAGTCGAACAGGCCGAGGTCGTCCTCGTGCGCCATACAGCTATTCAGCGCATGTGCCCAGACGAACGTGCAGCGACTCACCAGCGACCGACATCCCTGCTCGAGGTTCTCATCTTCTATAGATCAGAGAATCGGCTGGTGCAATAGCTGTCCAGCGCAGCTAGATGCGAATAGTGGGTCCTACTGGACGAGTGTCGGACCGCCGCAGGTCACCCTGGCGACGGCAATGTCCGCTCCGCCGAGCGACAGACCCAGACCTTCGATGACGGGCTTGAGGATCGTGGTCTCGATGCTATCGGCAACAGGCGTGAGAAGGGCCAGTGTTGCGCCAACGACGGGAAGGGTGCCGAGCAGGCTTGAGAGGCCCAAGCTTGAGGAGGTCGTCGACCTGATCCCGGTCGGGAAGGGGCCGTTGAACGTGAGGTGCTCCGGGTTCCCGGTGCCAACGTTCACCGGCCCGAGAGGAACCGCCACTGCCGGCAAAACGCCCACCTTGAGCGACGCCGCTGCTCGCTGTTGGACGGCCGCCGTATCGGCACGCACATCCACCTGGCTGAGATCAGCCGGGGAGGCGCATCGGATGTCCGTCAGGCTGGCGACCGCTGGCGCGGCCGTCAGCTGGAGCGACAGCGTGAGCTCTGCGAGGCAGAGGAGGCCTGGGCAGACCCCGGCCGTGATCTTCGCGGTGAGCTCAAGCCGTATCTGCGCCGTCTTCGCCGTCGTCACGCAGTTGCCGACACGCGGTGGGGTGCATTGGGCCGGCCCCAAGGCCGACAGCTGGGGGGCCTCGATCAGGTCCATCTTCAGGGTCGCCGATGCCAATCCTGCAATACCAAGCGTCAGGTTGTAGACGGAGAGCAGGTGGACACCGTTCGCAAGCTGCGCTTGCTGTGCCGAGGCAGTGATCAAGTTGAACACGTTGAGTTCTGCGGCCGCCGCGGCCGCTGCATCGCCTGACGGCAGGTTGAACGCCAGAATCTGGCCAAGCGACACATTCAGCCCCGACCCGATGCTCGGGGCGAAGCGGCCAAGTTGAGTCGCAGCGACGGCTGCAGCCGCGTCTCCCCCTAAGGCTCGGTTATTCAGAGCCGTCACCGTGGCCTGGGCGAGTCTGCGGAGGTTGACCGAGGACGTCAGAAGCTGGTTCACCGTGCCGAGGCTGGAGTCGGCGGCGACGATTTGGGCGAGGTTCACGTTCGCCGCTGCGAGCCCCTTGTAGCTGACGAGATCCAACCCGAAATCGGCGCCCAGGTCGCTGGTACGCAGGAGGCGGGACGCCACCCGGTCGAGAACGGTCCCGTCCGAGGTCGCCGAGAGGGAGGGCGTCG
>JANMRJ010001004.1:0-1704 GCA_031370985.1 Acidimicrobiales bacterium | reverse complement strand
CGACGCCCTCGTCGCCGACGGCCAGAGCGAGCTCGATGCCGCGGTCAAGGCCGGCACGATCACCCAGGCCCAGGCCGACGCCGAGAAGGCCGAGCTGACCCAGCGGGCGACCGACCAGGCCAACGGCTCGTTCCAGGGCGGTGGCCGCCACTGACCCTTCCGATCCCTCGCGCCTCTCCTCCCCGGCCGGTCGCACCCCAGTGCGGCCGGCCGCTCCATGCCCGGCCGCACCACGGACGTCATGCGCCCGATCGCCGAGCGGCCGCGCGCGGCTCGGCGGATGATGCGTCGCGAGGAGGCGTCATGTTCGTCCCGTTGTCCGTGCTCGAGTTCCGCGATCGGGCTGCGATGTTCTTCGGCGACAAGATCGGCATCATCGACGGCGAGCGCCAATTCACCTATCGCTCGTTCGCGGAGCGCACCCATCGGCTGGCCAACGCGCTGCGGGGGACCGGCGTCAGGCCCGGCGACCGCGTCTCGTTCATCACGTACAACACCCATCAGCTCCTCGAGGCGTACTACGGCGTCCTCGAGGCCGGCGCGGTCCTCAACCCGATCAACATCCGGCTGGCCGCGCACGAGATCGCGTTCATCCTGGACCACGCCGCATCGCGGGTCGTCGTGTTCCATCGCGACTTCCTGCCATTCATCGAGCAGATCGCGCCCGGGCTCGCGAGCCGGCCGACGTTTGTCGTCCTCGAGGGCGACGCAGCTGGTCTGGTCGACCACGAGTACGAGGCGCTCCTGGCCGGCGGCTCCGCCGAGCCGCTCCATCCGGTGATCGACGAGAACGGCCTGGCCGAGCTGTTCTACACGAGCGGCACGACCGGCCTGCCGAAGGGCGTCGCGATGACCCACCGCGAGCTGTACCTCCACAGCCTCGTCGCGGAGCTCGGCCTCGGGTTCGACCAGGACGACGTCGTTCTCCACGTGGTGCCCCTCTTCCACGTCAACGGCTGGGGGACGCCGCATTTCGTGACCATGATCGGCGGCCGCCACGTCATGCTCCGGAAGTTCGACCCGGGCGCGTTGATGGAGCTCGTCGAGCGCCATCGCGTCACGCGCCTGCTCGCGGTCCCGACCATCTTCAACGCGGTCCTGAACCATCGCGACCGGCCGAGCCGCGATCTGACGAGCCTCCGCCAGGTCATCATCGGCGGCGCCCCGGCCTCGCCATCGCTCGTCGCGGCGCTCGAGAAGGAGCTCGACGTCCAGGCGATCGTCGGCTACGGCCTGACCGAGACGTCGCCGATCATCACGCTCGCGCAGCCGCGCCGGTTCCTCACCGAGAGCGAACCGGCCGAGCGCCGCCAGGAGCGCCAGGCGATGACCGGCTGGGCGATCCCCGGGGTCGCTATTCGCGTCGTCGACGGCGAGGCCCGCGACGTCCGACCGGATGGCGCGCAGATCGGCGAGATCGTCGTCCGCTCGAACCTCGTCATGGACGGCTACTACCGCGATCCCGACGCCACGGCGGCGGCCATCCGCGACGGCTGGCTGCACACGGGCGACATGGCGACGATCGACGAAGCGGGCTACGTCCTGATCAAGGATCGCTCGAAAGACATCATCATCAGCGCCGGCGAGAACATCTCGTCGGTCGAGATCGAGGTCGCGATCGGCGCCCATCCGGCCGTCCTCGAGTGCGCCGTGATCGCGGCGCCGGACGACAAGCGCGGCGAGGTTCCTGTCGCCGTCGTCGTC
>JANMRJ010000240.1:0-9027 GCA_031370985.1 Acidimicrobiales bacterium | reverse complement strand
CCACCGGCGCCTGGGACTTCGGGCCTGCTGTCGCCATTATCTCACGCGTCGCCACTTTCGACCACGACCTGTCCGAGCTGCGTGTGGCGTCGTTCCATTAGTTCCCCGTCTTGCGCCGGCGGGTCAGCGTGCCGGTCGCGGCCGACGAGTGTGTCCGCAACCTCGACGACGCCCGCCGGGTCGCCACCATCTACGCCGCCGACGCCCTGGTCGTCAAAGTCCAGCCCCTCGGCGGGATCGCCGCGGCGATTGACGTGGCCGAGGCCGCCGGCATCGCGATCATCGTCTCGTCGATGTACGAGACCTCGGTCGGGCTGGCCGCCGGTCTGGCCTTCGCCGCCGCCCTCGACGACCTGCCCTTCGCCTGCGGGCTCGGGACGGTCAGCCTCTTCGCGGCCGACGTGGTGGCCGACCCGCTGTTCCCAATCGACGGGTGGCTTGACGTTCGCCGGCCCGTGCCGACGGTCGACCTGCTGGCCCGCTACGGGGTCGGCGGGTGAAGGACCAGGAACGCCTGGAGCAGGCGGCTGAAACTGATCGGGCGCTCGAGGTGGGCGGCGTGGCCGGCGCCGGCCAGGGCCACGACCTGGGCGTTGACGCCGATGGCGTCGGCCATGTTCTCGGCGATGCGGACGTACTTGGCGTCCTGCTGGCCGGCGACCACGAGCACCGGCATCGCCAGGTCGCGGAGCCGGTCCCACAGCGGTTCCTGGACACCGGTGCCGAGCCGGCGCAGCGCGGTGGCCAGACCGCCGGACGTGTTGGCCAGCCGGGCCTCCATGTCCTCGGGCTGCGGTTCGAGCGTGGCGAACATCGGCTGGGCCAGCCACCGCTCCAGGAAGGCGGTCGTGCCGATGCGCTCGATGTCGGCGGCCAGGGCGTCGTCGGCCGCTCGGCGGGCCGCCCGATCGGCGCCGTCAGCCAGCCCCGGCGACGCGCCCACCAGCACCAGCGACTGCACGAGGTCGGGCCGGTCGAGGGCCAGGCGCAGGCACAGGCGGCCGCCGAGGGAGTACCCGACGTAGGTCGCCCGCCCGCCGGCGTCGCCGATGGCCGCTGCCGTCTCCTCGAAGCTCATGGAGGTGCCGCCGGAGCCGCCGTGGCCGGGCAGGTCGACCCGGACCACCTGGAACGTCTCCGCCAGCGGGGCGGCCAGCCGGTCCCACGACACCAGGGTCTGGGTGAACCCGTGCACCAGCACGAGCCGGTCGGGGCCCCGCCAGTCGAAGGCGCGGTGCAGCGGAGCCGGCATCGGAAGATCATCACATGGCGCTGAGCGGCCCGGACGGCCGCTCCAGCAGCGCATGCGCCGGCGACCTGAACGCCGCGCTCAGCCGCACACTGGTCGATGAGTGGGCGCGCGCCGGCGTCACCGTCGCCGCGGTCAGCCCCGGCTCGCGCTCGACGCCCTTGGCGCTGGCGCTCGCCGCGGATGACCGCATCGCTGTCCACGTCTTCCTCGACGAGCGGTCGGGGTCGTTCTTCGCCCTCGGCGCGGCCAAGGCGATGGGGCGACCGGCGATCGTGCTGTGCACGTCGGGGACGGCGGCCGCCGAGTTCCATCCCGCCGTGCTCGAAGCGTTCCACGCGAGGGTGCCGCTGATCGTGGTCACGGCTGATCGGCCGCCCGAGCTGCGCGACACCGGCGCCGGCCAGGCCGTCGACCAGCTCAAGCTCTACGGCGACTCGCTCCGCTGGTTCTCCGAGGTTGGCGTGCCGAGCGTGGCCGACCTGACGACGTCGTACTGGCGCTCGGTCGGGGCCCGCTCGGTGGTTGCGGCGAGCGGGCCGGCGGCGGGGCCGGTCCACCTCAATCTGGCTTTCCGGGAGCCGTTGGTACCGACCGGCGCCGAAGTCACCTTGCCCCCCGGCCGGGCCGATGGGGCACCCTGGGTGACCTCGACTCTCCGCCGGCCCCGCCCCGATCCGGTCGACATCGACCGCCTCGCGTTTCTCGTGGCGGCCGAGACGCGGGGCGTCGTCGTGGTGGGCTGGGGGGCCGACGTGGACCCCGCCGCCGTCGAGCGGTTGGCCGAGGTCGCCCGCTGGCCGGTCCTCGCCGACCCGATCTCCGGCGCCCGCCAGGGGCCGTACGCCATCTCCACCTACGACGCCCTGCTGCGGTCGCCGGCGGTGGCCACGTCGCTGCGCCCCGACGTGGTCGTGCGGCTCGGCGCCCCGCTCACCGGCAAGGTCGCCACCACGTGGCTCGACACCGTCTGGCTCGACGCGTCGGTGACCCAGGTACTTGTTGACCCCGACGGCGCATGGGGAGACCCCAACCGAGCGTCGTCCGAGCGAATCGTCGCCGACCCCACTGCCCTCCTCGACGCCGTGTCGCTCCGAGGCCCGGCCCGGTCACAGTCTTTCTGGCTGTCGTCGTGGCTCCAGGCCGAGGCCGCCGCCCGTCGGGGCATCGACCGGCTGCTGGACTCATGGGCCGAGCCGTTCGAGGGCCGGATCGCCCGCGACCTGGTCGCCGGCCTGCGCTCGGGGACGACCCTGGTCGTCGGCTCCAGCATGCCCGTGCGCGATGTCGAGACGTTCGCCGCGGCCCGGACCGGCGTCCGGTTCTTGTCCAACCGCGGGGTCAACGGTATCGATGGTTTCGTCTCCACCGTGCTCGGCGCCGCGTCGGCGGACGACGGCCCTGTCGTCGCCCTGTGCGGAGACCTGACCTTCCTCCACGACGCCAGCGGCTTGCTCGGGGCGACCCGTCGGGGCGCCGACGCCACGTTCGTCGTCATCGACAACGACGGCGGCGGCATCTTCAACTTCCTGCCCCAGGCCGGCGCTGCTGGGCCGGCCGCCAGCGACTTCGAGCTGCTGTTCGCCACGCCCCAGGGCGTCGACCTGGCCCGGCTGGCCGCCGCGTACGGTGTCGGTTCCGAGCTGGTCACGACGGCCGAGGGCCTGGTGCCGGCGGTCCATCGGGCCATCGCCGCCGGCGGCGTCCGCCTCGTCGTCATGCGCACCGACCGGGTCGACAACGTGGCCCGCCACCGGCTGGTGTGGGAAGCGGTGTCGGTGCCGGGCGGGTTGGCGTCCGGCGGCTCGGAATCGCGGTGACGATCGCCGCCGGCGTCCGCCGCCACCCCGTGCTCGCCGGCGCTACCGCTGCCTACATCGTGGCGTGGACGGTCTACGGCCTGGTTGTCGGCGCCCGGCTGGCGGTGCCGTACATCGTGATCGTCGCCGGCCTGGCCGCGGCCATCGCCGCCGCCGACGCCAAGGTCCACTTCAGTCGGCTCGTCCTCATCGGCTTTGCCATCTGGGGCTTCGGGCACCTGGCTGGCGGACTCGTGGCGCTCGACGGCCCCGGCGACCGGATCCTGTACAACGCGGTGTTCCTGCGCTGGGGCCACTTCGACAACGTGGTCCACGCCATCGGCTTCGGGACCGCCGGCATCGCGGTGTGGGAGGCGACCCGGAAGTGGCTTCCGGCCTCCCCCGGCCACCCGCTCGGAACCGCGCTGGTCGTGGGCCTGCTCGGCCAAGGCGTCGGGGCGTTCAACGAGGTGGTGGAGTTCGCGGCCAGCCACCTTTTCGCCACCAACGTCGGCGGGTACGAGAACACCGGCCGCGATCTGGTGGCCAACCTCCTCGGCTCCGCCGTCGCCGGCTGGTGGGTCAGCCGGCGACCGCCTACGGCTGTACCAACTGAGAAGCCGCCCGTCGAATGAGCAGCACCCCGTCGCGCACGGTGGCCATCACACACGTCACCCGCTCGTCGGCCACCACGCGGTCGTTGAAGGCCCGGATGGCAACGGTGTCGTCGCCCTGGTCGTCGGCGTCGATCACCCGGCCGCTCCACAGCACGTTGTCGGCGACGATCAGCCCGTGGTCGGCCAGGAGCGGGAGCACGGCCTCGTAGTAGTTGAGGTAGTTGGTCTTGTCGGCGTCGATGAAGACGAGGTCGAACGGGCCGTCGAGGCCGGCGATCGTCTCCAGCGCCGGCCCGACCCGCACCTCGATGCGGTCGGCCCACGGGCTGGCGTCGAAGTGGCGGCGGGCGGTGGCCGCCCGGTCGGGGTCGAGCTCGCAGGTGACGATGCTGCCGCCGGCGGGTAGGGCGCCGGCCATCGACAGGGCGGAGTACCCGGTGAAGCACCCGATCTCCAGGATGCGGCGGGCGCCGGACAGCCAGACCAGCGTCTCCAGGAAGCGGCCCTCGAGGAGGCCCACCATCATCCCGTGCGCCTCCTGGGTCGAGCGGGTGTCCTCGGCCACGGCGGCCAGCACGGGGTGCTCCGGCGTGGTGTGCGCGGCCGCGTAGGCTTCGATCTCGGGCGGGACCAGCCGGGGGCTCATGGCCCGGAGACTAGAACGGCTGCTCTGGCGTCGCGAGCGCCTAGGTTGCGACGCCGCGCTCATTTTCATCTCCGAGGCCTGGTTCGACGGCTCATGGGCCTACGAGGAGTACACCACTCTGGCCCTGCGGAGGGTCGAAGACGGCATCCGGCTCATTCCCGTCATGCTTGCCGATGTCGCCGGTCGCATGCCGGCGCGCTTGCGCAAGCTGGCCCGACGCAGCGACGACGACTTTGACGCCATCCGCGACGCCCTGCTCGGCGTTGACCACCGGCCCGGGGCGGCCACCGCCCAGCACGCCCCGACCCGCCATGTCGAGGTGTCGGTGGCACCGGCCGGCGCGGGCCGGCTGTCATCGGAGCTGGCGGTCGACGGCGAGACCCTCGCCCGGGCCGAGGCGCCCATGCCCTCGGGGTGCGACCTGGATCAGGCCACCAGCCCGGCACTGTTGGCTGAGTTGGGGCGCCGGGTGGGGGCGACGGACGAGTGGATGGCGTTCTTGGAGGTCCTGGCAGAGACATGACAGGTCGCCCCTCCCGTGGGCGTTGTCGTGGACACCATGGAGCTGCGCTTCGGAGCGATGCGCGCCGGGTGGGGTGAGCTTCGGTACCGTCGGCTCGATCGCCGGATCGCCGAGCTGGTCTTTACGCTGGCCAAGCCAGGTACTGGCGCAATGCGCGGCGGACTATCTCGCTGTCGTTGGTCCCCTCGGCCTGGGCCCGTTCCGTGACCGCCTGGCGTAGCTCGGGCTCAAGGCGAAGTCGCATGGGCTGGGCCGCTGATGAGCCGAGCGGAGGCCTTCCTCGTCTGCGCACGTGTACGGCCGGTTCCTCGCCCTGGTCGAGCTGCTCCGCAAGTCGGTCAAGGTCGAGCTCAGTGCGCTCGGAGAGTTGGTCGAGTTCCTGGTCGGTACGACGTGTCATGAGCTGGGGTCCTTGTCTTGGTCGGCTGAGGGAAGCCACTTCCGGAACTGCGGTCGCATCCGCATGGCGTGGATGAGAATCGGCTCGTCCTCTCCCCCACTCGTCAGCACGACGACCTCCAAAAGGTTGGCCGCATGGTCAGGTCCGAGGTAGAGAGTCCGCTCGTCGTCCAGGTCGATGACGGCGAGGCTTTGGTCGATGGCGTGGAGCATGTCGGCATCGACCACGCCGTGTTTGCGGCTGGACCGATGGATCCTCATCCTGATTATTGTATTCCGAAAATTAGCCGGGCGGCGGCAGTCAAACCTTGTTCTCGCTGGAGCTGCCAGTCGTCGAGCTTCCCCAGATAGTCTGCACACCAGCCGAAGGCGACATACCTGGGCTTGAGCCGAGGCGCCCGGTCGCCCAGGTCATGAGCCGCCATGTCGGGAATGCGCGGAAGTGGCTGGCCCTGCTCGCCGCTGACGGGCTGGTTGAGCGCCATGACGACGGCCAGTGGGTACTGACCCCAGCCGGGGCACGCCAGACCGCAAGCAGTGCAGCATGACCCTGCAGAGCAGCACCCCGACGAGCTGGCCGCCAACCTCAATCGTTCGCTGGTCAGCAGTAGCGGGACATCGCCCGGTCGCTGGCCGAGGCCGAACCCGACCGGGCCGACTACCAGCGCGACCTTTCGGTCTCCTACGAGAGGCTGGGCGATGTTGCTGCGGCCGGACAGATTGGGGAGGCCTTCGCCTATTTCAGTGCCAGCCTTGCGATTTGGCGCAGGCTGGCGGAGTTCCGGCGTACTGCGGGGGGGTCGTGTACAGCGCCGAGTTGGCCCGGCCTCGTCCTAACGCACCGCGCGGCAGAGCCAGCAACCGAACCATCCCAAGAATCCCTGAAACCGCTGAAGACTCCCACCCTTCCTGACCCCCGTTTCTGCCAGTTATCGGGGGTCAGAATGGAGGCGCCGGGCAGTGGTAACGATGGCTCGGGCGAAGCCATCGAGGGGCGTCCGCCGCCCGCCCGCCCCGCCCCGCCCGCCCTGGCCCAGGCCGAAGCCGGGGGTGCGGGGATCGGACGGCTGGCGGTCGATGGCCCAGCGCTGGCGGGTCTCGTTGCTCCAGGCCCGGCGCAGGTCCTCGGCGGCCATCTCGACGTCGTCGGCCACCGCGTAGAGGGTGGTGGTGCCCCGGGCCCGGCTGTTGCGCACGTAGGCCAGCTCTCTTCCTCCGCCGTCCTCCAGGGCGTGGGTGCCGTCGACAGTGAGGCCCTGGCTGCGGTGCACGGTGACGGCGTAGCCATGGGCCAGGCGGTCGCCGGCGAGGTCCTCTGTCTCGAAGTGCTGGGTTCTTCCGTCGTCCATGGCCGCGGTGAGGGTCCTTGCTTCGGGGTCGACAGCGAGGACGCTCCCCCGCTCACTGGTCACCAGCTGGCCCCGTGCTCCCGGTGCCAAGGTGACGATGCGGTCGCCGGTGGCGTAGGTAGCCCCTCCGGGGGCGACCACCTCGGGGCCGGAGAGATTGCCCATCTCGGACCACGCCGCTCTCCCGAGCCGGTTGAGCTCGGCCACATTCATCCGGCGCCAGGCGAACATGGCGATGTCGTCGTCTGCGCCGCTCAGGCCCGTTGCGGCAATGTCCCTGGCCCAGCCCGCCACCAGGGCCTCTCGCGCCTCCTCGATGGTCGGCTTCACCACGACGCGGTCATTGGCCACGTACCAGTCGACGGCCTCGGTGACGTTGCCGGCCCGGAGCTGGGCGAGTGCGTCGCGTTCAGCCACATCTCGCTGGCGCACGCGGCCCGGGCCACCCGTGACCCTGGGTACGCTCGACGGCAAGGATGACCGGCATGTCACCGCCGGCCCGCCCCCGCGACGGCCAGCGCGCTCGGCTCTACCGGGCCGAGGGCCAGGTTGATGCCGGCCGGCGTCTGCCGACCGTGGAGCGCATGCAGGTCTGGGTCGACGCGCTGGCCGCCACCGACTGGTTCCTCGCCCGGTGGGGGCCGCGGTCGTTCGAGGTGCGCCCCGGCTACGGCCATCGCCGGGCGACGGCCGACCAGCACGGCGTCCTGCAGATGCCGAAGTGGGCTCGCACCGAGCTCGTGCTCCTGCACGAGGTGTCGCACTGCCTCACGCCGGCCACGTGCGCCAGCCACGGCCCCGAGTACGCCGGCGTCCTGCTGACCGTCGCCCGCCGGGGCATGGGGCCGGGGACGGCTCAGCTGTTGGAGGACGCCTTCGCCCGCGAGCGGGTGCGCTGGACGTTGTCGGCCGTGCCCGATGTCAGGCCAAGCATGGCGAACAGCAGGCAGGCGGCGGCCTGGGCCAGCACCGCCGGGGCCAGCGTGGGCGACGGGCCCACCGACTGACTCACCGCCGCCCACCAGCGCGACGTGGCCGGCATCGACGCCCATCGCTCGGTGTAGCGGAGGTCGAGCGGGCCGGCGTGGTAGTTGGCCAGGATGTGCTCGTAGGCGCCGACGGCGGCGCTGACCATGACCAGCATGGCCAACAGGCGCACGACCCGCACGCCAGTCGGGCCGGGCCTGGCCAAGGCGAGCACCAGGGCCACCGTGAGGACGGCCAGGGTGAACCACGGGATGAGCTGGACGGCCGAGGTCCAGTGGCGGCTCAGGGCCAGCTCGATCGCGGTCCCGACGATGCCGGCGCCGGCCAGGCCCAGGAAGCACCGCCGCAGCCGCGCCACCGAAACCGTCACAGACTCAGTGCCGAGACGATCGCGTCGACGATGGCGGGCGCGGGGTTGTACTTGACCAGGTTCTGGCGCAGCTTGGCGAACGTGGGGTCGTTGGTGGGGTAGGGCCGGTACTCCTCGACCTCGAGGGCCCAGCGCGCCGCGTTGGACACGCCGGCGGCCGTCATGGCTGCGGTCAACTCGGCCCGGCTGGCGGTGTTGGCATTGGCTCTTGTCACCACCGGGTTGATCGCCGCCGGCGGTGCGGTGGTGGTGGTGGTGGCCGCAGCGGCGGATGTCGGCGTGGTCGACGGCCGTCGTTGGGGATATGGGGGTGGCCGCGACCACGGTGGTCGACGACGCCTGGGCGGCCGGGGTCACGGCCGGGCTGTCGTCGCCTCCGCCACAGGCGGCGAAGGTTAGGAGCCCGGCGACGGCGAGTGCGGGGAGACGGGAGGACGGATCGCATGACCGCTACTCTCGCCTCCGAACCTGGGAGTCGCCCGGAGCCGGCTGGGCGTCAGCCCTCGGTGAGGGCCAAGCGCATCGCGGCCAGCTTGGACTCGGTCTCGTCCCACTCGGCGTCGGGGTCGGAGCCGGCCACGCTGCCGGCGCCGGCCACCAGCCGGGCCCGGGTGCCGTCGATGGTGGCGCTGCGCAGGGCGACGGCCCAGTCGCCGTCGCCGCGGGCGTCGACCCAGCCGACGGGGCCGGCGTACAGGCCGCGGTCGAAGCCCTCCAGCTCGGCGATGAGAGCCAGCGCGGCGTCGTGGGGCACGCCGGCCACGGCCGGCGTCGGGTGGAGAAGCGTGGCGAGGTCGAGGGCGGTGATGGCCGGATCGCGGAGCCGCGCCCGGATGGTTGTCGCCAGATGGGCGACGGTCGACAAGCGGGCGACATCGGGCCGGTCTGCGCTGCGCACGTCGCCGCAGACCGCGGCCAGCCGGGCCCGGACGTCGGCGACCACCAGCTCGTGCTCGCTCTGCTCTTTGGCCGACGCGGCCATGGCGGTCACCACGCGCCGGTCATCGTCGGCCGTACCGCCCTGGGCGACCGTCCCGGCCATCGGCCGCGATGTCACATCGCGGCCCCGCCGGCGGGCGAGCAGCTCG
>JANMRJ010000929.1:0-5415 GCA_031370985.1 Acidimicrobiales bacterium | reverse complement strand
GCCGACCGTGGGGTTCCCCTCGAGCCCTACGCCGACATGACGTACTCATGCTGTGGCCTGGTCACCCCGCTCGACCAGATGGAGGGGTGACCGAGATCGTCGACTGCCTCTTCGCCTGCGATCTCGACCGGACGCTCATCTACTCCCTCGCCGCCGCCGTCCTGGGCGGCGGGTACGACCCGGCCGATCCCGACGCGCTCCTGTGCGTGGAGCTGCTCGACGGGCGCCCGATTTCCTACGTCACGCCCGATGTTCCGTCGTTGCTCCGGGTGCTCTCCGCTCTGTGCGTCTTCGTGCCCGTCACCACCAGGACAGTCCTGCAGTACCGGCGCATCCGGCTCTTCGCCGACGACTGCACACCCGAGTGGGCGATCTGCGCCAACGGCGGCCATATCTTGCACCGGGGGCGGCCCGATGCCTCGTGGCACCGGTCGATCGTCGGGATCGTTGCCGACACGGGGATCGACCCTCAGCTCGTCGTTCGCCGCATGGTTGCTCTCGGGGATTGGGTGCTCAACGCCAAGGTGGCCGACGAGGTTTTCGGGTACGCCGTCGTTGACCTGAGCCGGGCCGACGCGCCGGCCATCGCGGAGCTCGGTCACTGGCTCGGGGCTCACGGCTGGGTGCTGTCCCGGCAGGGGCGCAAGATCTACGCCGCCCCGGCCGGCGTCGAGAAGTGGGCGGCTGTGCAGGAGGTGCGCGACCGCTCGGGCACCTTGCGAGTCGGGGCGGCGGGTGACTCGCTGCTCGACCGGAAGCTACTCGAACGGGCCGACTTCTCGGTCCGGCCGCCGCACGGCGAACTCGAGGTGGTCGGATGCCCGGTTGACGTGCTGATCGCCGACGCCGGCGTGAAAGCCGGAGCCGGCGTCCTGGCCGCCGGCATCGCGTGGGCCGGCCGGGGCTGAGTGGCTACTGTCGGCTGACCGGTGTGGTCGAAAGGCAACGAGGAGGCGGCTGTGACCCAGAGTTTCATCCGGGGCCAGAAGTCGAGGATGGACGCGCTCACCGCGGCGACCAGCGTCCGTGTCGGCGTCGGCATTGCCGGCATCACCGTCGATGTCAGCTGCTTCGGCGTGGACGCCGCCGGCCAGCTGTCCGACGATCGCTACCTGATCTTCTACAACCAGACGCGGTCGCCCGAAGGCGCCATCGTGGCCGCCGGCCACCAGGGCGGCGACAGCGAGTCCTTCGACGTGGAACTGGCCCAGGTGCCGCCGACCATCGACCGCCTGGTGTTCACGGCCGCCATCGACGGGTCAGGGACGATGGCCGACGCCTCCGACGGTCATTTGCGGATCCTCGCCGACGGGCAGGAAGTGGTCCGCTTCGATTTCAAGGGCCGGGACTTCGCTCGGGAGAAGGCGGTGATCATCGCCGAGCTGTACCGCAAGGACGGGTGGCGCTTCGCGGCCGTCGGTCAGGGTTTCGACGGCGGCCTTTCCGCCCTGCTCCGCCATTTCGGTGGCACCGAGGCTGACGCCCCTCCCCAAGCCGCCCCTGCCCCCGCCGCCCCTGCCCCCGCCGGCGTGCCGCCCGCCGCCGTAAACCTGAAGAAGGTCGAGCTCGAGAAGCGGATGGCGGCGGAGGCGCCTCAGCTGGTCTCGCTGGCCAAGAAGGCCGCGGTGAGCCTGGCCAAGAAGGGCCTGCAGGAACACCGGGCCAAGGTGGCACTGTGCCTCGACATCTCGGGCTCGATGGCCGGCCTGTACCAGTCGGGGAAGATCCAGCGTTTCGCCGAGAAGGTCCTGGCCCTCGGCACCCGGTTCGACGACGACGGCGACATCGACGTGTTCCTCTTCGGTCGCCAGGCCCACGACGTGGGCACCATGGATATCGGAAACTGTCGTGGCTTCGTCGATGGGCTGCTGGGTTCCCACCCGCTCGAGGGTGGCACCTACTACGCCGAGGCCATGCGGTTGGTCCGCTCGTTCTACTTCCCCGACGCCAGGGGCGGCCGCCGGCAGCAGCCCGTCCGCTCGTTGCTCCCGACCTACGTCATGTTCCTCACCGACGGCGAGACGATGGACAAGCCGAAGACGCAGGAGCAGATCATGTGGGCGGCCTACGAGCCGATCTTTTGGCAGTTCATCGGCATCGGGAAGTCCAACCGCACCCCGTCGGTGGCGAAGAAGGGCCTTCGCGCCAGGCTGGCGACGATGATGGAGACCGACTTCGGCTTCCTCGAGCAGCTCGACGAGATGTCCGGCCGCTACGTCGACAATGCCAACTTCTTCTCGATCACCGACCCCGAGGCGGTGCCCGACGAGGAGCTCTACGACCTCATGATGAGCGAGTACCCGTCGTGGCTGAAGGCGGCTCCGAGCCTCGGCCTGCTGCCTCCCGGCTGACCGCGCCGCTCGGCGCGGCCTCCCTCGGCGGGGGCCCGCTGCTAGAGTGGGCAACTTCGGGAGCTAAGTTCGATAACGGAAGCTAAGTTCGACAGCACGGTGGTTTCGACGACCACCCGACCGCAAGGAGGCGTGCTCGTGGCCGTATCTCTCAGCAAGGGCGGAAATGTCAACCTGTCCAAGGAGGCGCCGGGCCTCTCCAAGATCCTGGTCGGCTTGGGATGGGATGCCCGTTCCACCGATGGTGCGGCCTTCGACCTTGACGGCAGCGCGTTCCTCCTGAACGCCAGCGGCAAGATCCGGTCGGACTCCGACTTCATCTTCTACAACAACCTGAAGTCCTCCGATGGCTCGGTTGAGCACACCGGCGATAACACCACCGGCGAGGGCGAGGGTGACGACGAGTCGATCCGGGTCAGCCTCGCAACCGTACCGGCCGATGTGGACAAGGTCGTCGTGGCGGTGACCATTCACGAGGCGGCATCGCGCGGCCAGAACTTCGGCCAGGTGACCAACGCGTTCGTGCGCATCGTGAACGAGGACAACAACGCCGAGATCGCCCGCTACGACCTGGCCGAGGACGCGTCCACCGAGACGGCAATGGTTTTCGGCGAGGTGTACCGGGCCGGCAGTGAGTGGAAGTTCCGGGCCGTCGGCCAGGGCTTCGTCGGAGGGCTGGGGCCACTGGCCGCCGGTTACGGGGTCAACGCCTGATCGGTCCGCCGGTCACGGCGGTTCCCTTTACGTCCATGGAACGGATCGTGCTGTTTCGGCCCGGTCCCTGTGCAGGTTCGAAGGGATGCACGTGGGTGTGAGTCTGAGCAAGGGCCAGAGGATCTCGCTCGAGAAGAGCGGCGGCGGCCAGCTGACGAACGTTGCCATGGGTTTGGGCTGGGATGTCGCCAAGCCCTCCGGCGGGTTCATGAAGCGCCTCGCCGCCCCCAAGTCGGTCGATCTCGACGCGTCGTGCCTGATGTTCGACACCGGCAAGGCCCTCGTCGACCAGGTGTGGTTCAAACAGCTGAACAGTACTGACGGCAGCGTGCACCACACCGGCGACAACCTCACCGGCGCCGGCGACGGGGACGACGAGGTGATCGAGGTTGACCTGGGGCGGGTGCCGGCCACTGTGCAGACGCTGGTCTTCACGGTCAACAGCTTCACCGGGCAGAGCTTCACCCACATCGAAAACGCCTACTGTCGGATCGTCGATCGCACGACCGGGGCCGAGGTCGCCCGCTACGACCTCTCCAGCCAGGGCAACCACACGGCCCAGGTCATGAGTCGGGTGTACCGCGATGGTCAGGGCTGGAAGATGCACGCGATTGGCGAGAACTGCAGCGGTCGCACCTTCAAGGACCTGCTCCCGTTCGTCCTGCCACACCTGTGACAGAACAGGGCACGAGCGATCTCGATCTCGATCTCGAGGTCGATCTCGATGTCGATGTCGACATTGGCCACGGGCTGACCTCGGCCCAGGTCGAGGCGCGCAGAACGCAGGGTTCCAACGCCTTCAGCCCACTCCCGACCAAGTCGGGCTGGGAGCTGTTCATTGAGGCGTTCGGCGACCCGATGCTCAAGATCCTGCTGGCCTGCGCCGCGGTGTCGCTGGTCCTTGGCGCGTTCACCGGCCATTGGATAGACGGCATCGCCATCAGCCTGGCCGTGCTCGTCGTCACCTGCGTCGGCACCTACAATCAGGTCCGGGCCAACCGCGATTACACCGCCCTCGATGCCGTTTCGCGCAAGACGGGCGTCAAGGTGGTCCGCGACGGCCGAGTCGACGAGATCGACTCCGAGGAGCTCGTCCTCGGCGATGTCTTCGAAATCAACACCGGCGACGTGCTCCCGGCCGACGCCACCTACGTGCGGGGCGCCGACCTGCTGATCAACGAGGCGGCGATCACCGGCGAGCCGGACACCACCAAGTCCGTCGGTGACAAGCTGTTCTCGAGTTCCCGCGTGCTCGACGGCAGCGGGCGGGCCGTCGTCGCCGAGGTCGGCGACGCCACGGTCTTCGGCAAGGCTCGGCTGGCCACGGGCGAACGGGACAAGACCACCCCCCTCGAGGAGCGTCTCGACGATCTCGCTGGGAAGATCGGCAAGGCCGGCACCTACGCCGCGGTCCTCACCTTCGTCGCCCTGATCGCTTCGGGCTACCTGCGCGACGAGGCGCCCCCGGTGGGCCTCACCTCGGACTTCGCCGAGTTCATCCTCGACGCCCTGATCATTGCCGTGACAATCATCGTGGTGGCCGTTCCTGAGGGCCTGCCCCTGGCAGTCACCCTCTCCCTCGCCTACACGACCCGTAAGATGGCCCAGGACAACGCGCTGGTGCGTGAGCTGGCGGCGTGCGAGACGATGGGTTCGGCGACCATCGTCTGCTCGGACAAAACGGGGACGCTGACCGCGGGCGCCATGACACTTGTTTCCGCCGACATCGCCGGTGGGGTCTGGGACGCCCAGGTTCTCGCCGCCGTGGGCGACGATCCCTCCAAGGCCTCGACCTTCCAGTCGTTGGCCCGGAGTATCGCGGTCAACTCCACCGCGGATCTCATTGAGCGCGAGGGCGAGATCGTGGTCGCCGGCAACTCGACGGAGGGCGCGCTGCTGAAGTGGCTCGTCGCCCAGGGTTTCGACTACCGCGAGGTGCGCGACCAGGCCCAGATCGTCGCCCGCCGAGAGTTCAACTCGACCCGGAAGCACATGCTCACCGTGGCTGACAACGGCGAGCGCACCGTACAGGTCCACATGAAGGGCGCACCCGAAGTCGTGCTGTCGTACTGCAGCACCATTCTCAGCAACGGCGAGGAAGTCGCTCTCGATACGGCACGTACAGATGCCGTACTCGCCGCCCTGCGGCAGGCGGCCGGCCGCGGAAACCGGACGCTCGGCTTCGCCGAGGCCACCAAGCCCGCCGACACCGACAGCGACCAGCTCGATCAGGGATTGAGGTTTTCGGGCGTTTTCGTCATCGCCGACCCGATCCGTCCAGAGGTGCCTGACTCGGTCGAGCTCTGCCGCCGAGCCGGTGTGCGGGTCATGATGATCACCGGCGACATCC
>JANMRJ010000923.1:0-6144 GCA_031370985.1 Acidimicrobiales bacterium | reverse complement strand
GGTCGTGAGCATCGTGGCCGCCGAGATCGCCGGCGCCGGAGCGGAGAACTCATCGATCGGCAGGGCTTCGCTGGCGTCCACGTCGTCGTCGACCGGCCGGAAGGTGCCGCTACTCAGGGCGGTGTCGGCGGGCAGCTGGTTGGCCGCCTGGTCGTCGAGGTTCAGGTTGACGTTGGTCACCGGCCCCGTCGAGATGTTGTTGTCGCCGCCGGCGTCGGACATCACGACCAGGTTGGCGCCAGAGGGCGCCGAGACGAGCACATCGAGATCCTCGATCCAGTGGATGCCGTCCGGCCCGCCGCCGCTTGTGACGCCGAGCAGGCGGACGTTCACGTCGGTGATCGTGCCGGTGAGGCCGCTGACGACGATCGGCGACGGGTACAGGCTGAGGGCTCCGACGGCATTCGAGCCGGTGATCGGCGCGGTGTTGCAGAACGTGGCGGAATCGGAGAACGACGTCCCCGAGCTCAGCTGCAACACACCGGCCACCATGGCGGCCGCCAGCATGACCCGACGGGACTTCGGCCCGCGGGTTCGGAAGGTCTTCTGCGCCCGTGATCTCAAGATGGTCCCCCTGGTTCGATCCACGCCACTTCTCGAACGGCCTGGCTGTACGTTCCCGATTGTCAAACTGACACTAGTGCGCGCCGCACCCGGTGGGGAGGCCTACGCCACGCCGGCGAACCGTAGGAGGTCACCCATGGTGAACGTGCCGGGCACGGCGGCGGGCAGGTCGGGTTTCCACGCCGGCTGCTGGCGGAGGAACGACGACGGGTCGCCCTTGAGCAGGCCGACCAGCACCTCAGCGACGATCCGGCCGCCCGTGGGTCCGAGCCGGCGCCCTTCGTTGACAACTTCCGCCTCACGCAGCACGTAGAACCACAGCGGGGCCTCGCCGGTGAGCCGGAGGGCGGCGTCGGGCATCGTGGTCCCCATCGCCTGGGCGACGGCCTGCCCGGACGGCAACTGCATCGAACGACCCCGGAGCATGTTGATCAGCCCGAGGGACCGGCGGGCGTTGTCGATGAGCGGCGGGAGTTTGCCTATGGGCTCGGCCAGCTTGGTGTCCATGCGCCGGCTCAGCTGCGGCGCGATGTCGCCGACCGGGTAGAGATGCTTCCACTGGACGCTCCAGCCCTTCGGCAGCGTCCGGAACCCACCGAGGTGCTGGAGCCGGTTGGCGACTCGGATATCCGTGAGGATCGGGAGGACCTCAAGGGTGTCGTTGATGCGGTACATGTCCCGCACCATGCTGTGACCGAAGCGGTAGGCCGCGGCGGAGAACTCGACCGGGATGAAGGGCCGCGTCCGCCAGGTGAAGAACGACAGCGCGGCGCGGGCCTTGCCGGAGCGCGGGCTCGTCACGAATACCTCGCCCAGCAGGTCGGGGCCGACGAGGCGGGCCAGGAGGTCGTGGATCACGATCCACTGGTAGTGCCAGGTGACGACGCGGCGGGCCTCGTCGAACAGGGCCGCCGGCTCGACATCGAAGCGCAGGTGGTCGACCACGGCGTTGTGGAAGCGGATGAAGGCCAGGTGGAGCTGGCTGACGATGAAGTGGACATCGTTGCGGGGGTCGCCGATGAGCGCCCGGCCCTGCTGGTTGCGGGGGAGGTCCACCGCCTCGTCGTCTTTGCCGGTGTTGCGCCCGACCAACAGCGACGCCGGGTCCTCCTGGTCGTAGAGGTAGGGGCTGTCGGCCTGGCCCCGGCCGTAGAGGCAGTCCAGGTCGAAGCGAGGGGTGCGGAAGGTGGTCAGGGCGTCGGGGTCGTTGACCCGGTCGAGGCTGGAGACCGGGTCGAAGGTGATGTCGTGATCGACGAACTGGCCGAGGTAGGTGTAGCCCGACGGGATGTCGGGGTTGTCGCCGGCCGGGCCGGCCGACGCATCGGCCATCGAGTCGGCCAGCATCGTCAGCGCCGAGTCGGTGGGCATGAACGGCGGCAGTGACCGGAACATGCGGCCGTACCGCCCGTCGAAGGAGGTCGAGCGCGGGACGCCGTCCAGCCCACGGGGGCGGCTGCCGCCGTGGTGGTCGAACGACGCGTGAGGGGTCGGGGAGTCCGTCGTGTGCGAGAGTATGGCAGGGCGGCCGGAAGGCTGCGGCCTCGCCGGCGCTACGCCGGCCTTCATGCGGAGGACAATGCGATGCCCTCCGTTCGTCCGGTGGAAGGGTGGAGGTTCACCCGGTGGTCGAGGAACGGTGGCGATGGAGAAGGACGAAGGGGCCGCGCCGGCCCCGGTGAGCATCCCGGCATTGCTCGAGGTGACCGACCTGGCCGTCTGCTTCGGCGGTGAGGTCGACGCGCTCCGGGGCGTGACGTTTACCCTCCAGCGGGGCGAGTCGCTCGCCATCGTGGGGGAGAGCGGCTCCGGGAAGTCGACGCTGGCCCACTGCCTGGCCGGGCTGGTCCAGCCGCCCGAAGCGCGGGGCAGCGTGCGGGTGGAGGGAGCGGAGATGCTGGGCGTGTCGGAGGAAACGTTGCGGGCGGTGCGCTGGTCGACGGTGGCCCTGGCGCTCCAGGGTTCCCCGTTCAACCCGGTCACGACCCTTGGCGACCAGGTTGCTGAGTCCCTCCGCGACCGCCTGGCCATGGGCGCCCGAGAGTCGCGGCTCCGGGCCGAGGCGCTGGCCAAGGAGGTGCTCCTCGATCCCGAACTGCTCGATCGTTACCCGCACCAGGTTTCGGGGGGCCAGCGCCGGCGGGCGGCGCTGGCCATGGTGCTGGCGCTCGACCCCGCGCTCGTCGTGCTCGACGAGCCCACCGCCGGCCTCGACCCCGCCACTCGCCACGAGCTCGTGGCGCGGGTCGTACGCCTCTCGGCCGAGAAGGGCTTCGCCCTGATCGTGATCTCCCACGACCTCCCCGACGCGGCCAGCATGGCGTCGCGCACGCTCGTGCTCTACGCCGGCGAGGTGATGGAGGAAGGGGCGACGACCCGGGTGATCTCCGAGCCCGCTCACCCCTACAGCTGGGCCCTGGTGAACGCCTACCCGGTCATGACCACGACCAAGGATCTACGCCCGATCCGGGGCCGCCCGCCCGATCCGCGTGCCATCCCGGCGGGATGCCCGTTCAGCCCCCGCTGCACCCAGGCCGAGGGCGTGTGCACCGATGTCCACCCCGAGCTGGTCCTGGCCCGCGACCGCCTGGTGCGCTGCCACTTCGGCGGCCTGAAGACGCTGCTGTCGGCCGAGAACGTTTCGAAGACGTTCGGTCGTGGCCGGGGCGAGGTGGCTGCGCTCACCGATGTCTCGCTCACCGTCGGGGAGGGCGAATCAGTTGGGATCGTGGGGCCGTCGGGGAGCGGGAAGTCCACCCTGGCCCGCATCCTGGCCGGCCACCTCGCCGCGGACTCTGGGCGGGTAGTCCTGGAGGGCCAACCGCTTCCCGACTCGTGGCGGGGCGAGGACCGGCTCCGCCGCCGGCGGGTGCAGCTCATCCTCCAGGACCCCACCGATGCGCTGTCGCCCCGCCTCAATGTCGGGGCCCTGGTCGGTGAGCCCCTGGCCATTGTGGGCGTCGAGGCCGGCGCCCGGGGCGGGGCCGTTGCCCGGGCCCTGGAGAGCGTGGGGCTCCCCTTCACCGGCACATTCCTCGACGCCTACACCCACCAACTCTCGGGAGGGCAGCTACAGCGGGTGGCCCTCGCCCGGGCCCTGATCTGCGAGCCGAAGATCCTGGTGGCCGACGAGCCGACCGCCATGCTCGACGCGTCGGAGCAGGCCCGCCTCCTCGTGGTGCTGCGGGAGCGGCAGGTGGAGATGGGCCTGGGGCTGATCATCGTCTCCCACGATGTCGCCGTCGTCCGCAAGGTCACCGACCGGATGGTCGTTCTCGATGGCGGTCGGGTGGTGGAGGAGGGGCCTTCGGCGCACGTCTCGACCAACCCTCAGAGCCCGACGGCCCGCCTGCTGGTTGCCGCTTCGCCAGCGTTCCGACCGGCCGGCGCCGCCGGTTGACGGCCCTAAGTGCGCCGGACCACTAGTGACACCTCGGCGTATTCCCACATACACTGTTCCATCAAGTGTTTTCAGGCTGGTCGCGCCGGCGGCTACGGTTTTCGGCGCGGCGACGTTGCGGGCGAGGAAGCGAACTCGTCATGCCCTCACGATGACGCTTGGACAGTCCACGAATGTGGCCACCCGGTCACACCGGGTGCTGAGGCACCGACATTCGGAGGTTCACGGCAGTGACGCAATCCCGATCTCGTCCATACCGACTCCTGGTGGTCATGACCCTTGTGGGTGCCGCCACCTTCACCGTCATCGGAGGCCGACCGGCCGTCGCCGATGTGACCGCGGTTCGCGGTAGCGCCTGCGGGTATTTCGCCAACATCAGCCTTTTCGGCGGCCCGTCGGACCTGCGGGGCTGCGGCCAGGCCGCCAGCGCGCCGGCCGCCGGCGCCAGCCCGTCGGTCGCGCTCCCAGCCACCGGCTCGGCCACCCCGATCACCGGCGACGACGCCGACGGGGCCACCGCCCAGTACGGCCCGGCGAAGATATTCAGTGGTCAGTACCCCGCCAACAACACGAGCGCCACGTCGCCGCCGTCGGGGCCCCTGAGCGTCAGCACCCGGGGCACCACCGGGGCGACCGGCTCGGTCACGAGCACGGCATCGGTCACCCAGGGCTCCCAGCCGCCTCCGGGCCTCCCCGCCCAGCCCCGCGGTGTCGGCCCTGGGCCCGTGATCGCCGACGCGGTGAGCAGCACCTGCACGGCCACCGAGACCAATGCCGCCACCGGCGCCAAGACGGTGACCGGCGCCACGACCATTACCAACGGCAAACTCGAGACCAAGTACGACGCGACCACCCAGCTCCCGATCATGTCCGAGCCCGTCCCCACCAACCCGGCGGTGAACTACACCCGCAACGGCACCATCGACCACGTCGGTGACAGCTACACGGTGATCTACAACGAGCAGATCGCCAACTCCGACGGCTCGATCACCGTCAACGCCGTGCACCTCAAGCTCCTCGGCCCCACGGCCGTCGGTGACCTCGTCATTGCCCAGACGATCTGTGGCGTGACCACTACCGCCGGCACCACCACGACAACCCAGGCGGGGGCGACCACCACCACCCAGGCCGGCGCCACGACGACCTCGACCGTGGCGGCCACCACCACGACCCAGGCCCAGGCGACGACCACGTCGACGCTCGCGGCGCCGACGACGACGACGACCACCACCACCACCACGGCCGCGGCGGCGGAGACGACCACGACCACGACACCCGGCGAGGTGAGCGGCGGGGCGTGCGGCTACTTCAGCGATGTCAGCCTCTTCGGGGGCCCGTCGAACCTCAAGGGGTGTGGCCAATCGTCGAGCGCGCCTGCCAGCAATCTCAGTCCCTCGGTGACGTTGCCGGCGGGGGGCTCGACCCTCCCGGTCAGCGCCGTCGACGGTGACGGGGCGGTGGGCGAGTACGGGCCGGCCAAGATCTTCAGTGGTCAGTACCCCTCCGATGACCTCAATGCGACATCGCCGCCGTCCGGCCCGATCACGGTGAGCACGCAGGGCGTTCCGGGCGGCACGGTGACCAGCTCGGCCTCGATCACCCTGCCTCGTGGCGTCGGGCCGGGGCCGGTGGTGGCCGACGGGGTACGCAGCACCTGCACCGCCAGCGCCTCCGGGGTCACCGCCTCGGTAACGATCACCAACGGCACCCTCGCCACCTCCACGACGGCGGACGGCGCGGCACTCGACAGCGAGGCGGTACCGGTCAACCCGCCGGTGAACTACACCCGGACCGGCGTCATCACCAACGTCGGTGACAGCTTCCGGGTTATCTACAACGAGCAGATCACCAACGCCAACGGCTCGATCACGGTCAACGCCGTCCACCTGAGGCTGCTCGGCCCCACGGCGGTGGGAGAGCTGGTCATCGCCCAATCGCGCTGCGGCCGCACCGCCGGCACCGCCGGCACAGGCGGCGGTGGTGGCGGTGCGGGCACTGCGGGCACGGGTGGCACCGCGGGCGTGGCCACGACCGGCACCGAGGCCCTCCGCATGGTGGCGGTCGCCGTGTTGCTGCTGGCGATCGGCGCCCACGTCAAGCACGGGGCCGGCGGGCTGGAGTGGGCCGAGCCCGTGCGCAGCGGTGGGTCCCGGCGCCGGTGGCCATCACGGGTGGGGCGG
>JANMRJ010000918.1:0-4583 GCA_031370985.1 Acidimicrobiales bacterium | reverse complement strand
GGCAGCGGCGGTGATCCTGGTGGAGCACGGCGTCTCACCCACCGTCTGGGACGTGCGGGCGGTGAAGCCGCTCGACGGGGACATGTTGGAATCGGCGTCGACGCACCGGCTGGTCGTCGTGGCCGAGGACGGGGTCCGCCGCGGGGGGACCGGCTCGGCGGTGGCGGGCGAACTGGCCGCTCTGGCCCGCGCCTTCGACCGCCCCTGCCCAGACGTGGTGGTCCTCGGCACACCCGACGCGTACCTCCCGCACGGCAGCGTCGACAGCATCCTGGCCGAGCTTGGTCTCGACGGGCCGGGATTGGCCGCCTCGGTCCTGGTGAACACCGGATCTCGCAGCCATGATGTCGGCCACGGCGGGGCGCCCCGTTGGCAGGTGCCGGACCGCCTCCTGGTGAGCATCGGAGCCAACGGCATGGGTCGCGGCCAGGTGTCGGCGCGGCTCGCCCACTCCGAGCCGGGTGTGCTGCACCTCGCGGTGTCGGTGCAGGTCGTGGACCCGGTCGGCGACCTCTGGCTCCTCCAGCGGCGGGCGGGGTCAAAGGCACTCTTCCCTCACCGCTGGACCAACACCTGTTGCACCCATCCCGCGCCCGGCGAGGACTTGGCCCGCGCCGCGTTGCGCCGCCTCCAGGAGGAAACCGGGTTGGTCCTCGACCACCTCACGCTGGCGGGCGAGTTCACCTACCGGGCGCCCGACGGCGACTCGGGCCTGGTCGAGCACGAGCACGACTATGTGTTCGTGGCGGTGGCGGACACATCGGCCACCGCGGCCGACCCCGATGAGATCAGCGATCTGGTCCGGCTCCCCTACGCCGAGGCGCTGCGGCTGGTGGAGTCCGAGGCCGGTACCCCATGGGCCGCGGAGGTGCTCAGGCGGGCCCAGGAGGCCCTCGCCCTCCAGGCACTCACGTGCGGCCACGACAGCGCCAGGTTCGACCATCCCGAAAAGGAGAGCAACAGCAATGGCAGCTAGCACCACACCCGTCGGCGAGGTGACCACCACCGACTACCAGCGATCCGTCGCCAATTACTGGAACACCCATACCGAAGACCCGGTCAACCTGGAGCTGGGGAAGATCGACGACCTCTACCACCACCATTACGGGATCGGCGATCCCGACCTGGCCGCCCTGGACGGGCCCGAGGGTACCCGTGACCAGCGGATCCTGCGCGAGCTCCACCGGCTCGAGACGGCCCAGGCCGACGTACTCCTCGATCACCTCGGCCCTGTCGGTCCTGCCGACCATCTGCTCGACGGCGGCTCGGGCCGGGGCGGCACAAGCATCATGGCCAGCGCCCGGTTCGGGTGCCGGGTGGACGGTGTGACGATCTCCGAGTACCAGGCGACGTTCGCCAACGAGCAGGCCGCACTCCGCGGGTGCAGCGACCGGGTGAAGTTCAACCTGTGCAACATGCTGGACACGGGGTTCCCCGACGGAGAGTTCCGCTCCATCTGGACCAACGAGACGACGATGTACGTCGACCTGTTCGAGCTG
Source organism: Acidimicrobiales bacterium (assembly GCA_031370985.1). Classification (GTDB taxonomy): domain Bacteria; phylum Actinomycetota; class Acidimicrobiia; order Acidimicrobiales; family AC-14; genus CADCTB01. The sequence goes on along the minus strand of JANMRJ010000918.1, from coordinate 3,084 downwards.
TACTCCGAGTTCGCCCGCCTGCTGCCCCGCGGCGGGCGCTACGTGTGCATCACCGGTTGCTACAACGACGTGCTCGGTCCGAAGTCGCCAGCGGTCACCGCGATCGACGACCACTACCTCTGCAACGTGCACGCGAGGAGCACGTACTTCGCGGCCATGGCCGCCAACAATCTGGTGCCCGTGACGGTCGTCGATCTCACCCCGCTGACCATCCCCTATTGGGAGCTGCGGGAGACGTCGTCGGTGCGCACCGGGATCGAGACGGCGTTCCTCACGGCCTACAAGGAAGCCAGCTTCCACTACCTCCTCATCGTCGCCGACCGAGGCTGAGGGCGCCGCCTGTGTCGACGCTTTCCCGCATGTCCATCGCGGGAGCCACGGGAGACGTGGCGGCCATGGCCACCGCCATCCTGGCCAACGTGGACCGGCCCGCGCCGCGTGACCTGCCCACCCCCATTGACGTTCCCGGGCCGGCGGCGCCTCCGGCCTCGGCCGCCGGCCGGCGGCTTTGCGGGCCGACCGGGTTGGGTACCTCGGCGGCCCGGCCCTTGGCCCGCGCCAGCGTCGAGCCCGCCGCTAGGCCAGCGCCGGCGCTCGCTCCTTCGACGATGCCAAGGGCGTCGGCACCGCCCGAGGCGGAGGCCGAGGATGGCCTCCCGAGGCTCTACTGCCCCGGACCCGTCCGCGACGACCGGGCCCTCGGCGAGGCGGTGAACGAAGACCTCGTGGCGTGGGCCGAGCAGGTCGGGATCTATCCGGGGCAGCTGGACCGAGTGCGCGCCGCCAATTTCGGGCGATTGATGATGCTCACCCATCCGGCCACCGACGACCCGGACCGGTTGCTGACGGCAGCCAGGTGCGTGTTGGCGGAGTGGGCCACCGACGACCACTTCCTCGACGACGAGTCCCTAGGGGCCGACGCGGCCACCATTGGTGCGCGCATGGGTGTGGTGTACGCGGCCATTGATCCTTCCAACCTTCCCGTCAGCTACGCACCCCAGCTCGACCGGGCACTCGCAGACGAGCCGGTGGCGGTGGCCTACCGGTCAGCCTTCGCCCACCTCGCCCGGTATGCCAGCCCCACCCAGGTCGCCCGGCTCCGCCACGAGCTGGCGGTGATGTTCATGGCCTACAACCAGGAGGCGGCCTGGCGCACGGCGGGGCACACCCCCGCAGTCTGGGAGTACCTGACCCATCGGAGCGAGAACAGCTTCCTGCCGCCGATGGTCCTGGTGGACCCGATCGCCGGCTATGAGATCCCCGCTTTCGAGTTCGCCGATTCGCGGGTGCGCCGGGTGTTCGCCGTCGCGGGACTGGCGAGCGTGATCCTCAACGACCTCTACTCCATGGGACACGAGTCGGACACAGACTTCGACCTGCCCAAGGTGATCGTCCACGAGGAGCACTGCTCGCTGCGCGAGGCCGTCGAGCGGTCCGTCGACATCCATAACGAGCTGATGCACACCTTCGTGGCGGAGGCCTCGGCGATGAGCCAGGTCGGCTCGGTCCCGCTGCGGCGCTTCCTGGCCGACATCTGGGCCTGGCTTGGCGGCAATCGCGAATGGCACAGCACGACCGCAAGATACGCGGCGACCGCCTGAGCCGTCACAGCTGATGCGCTCGCTCCTGAACTCGTACTCGTCATCGACGATCATCGCCATGATCGTCGGGGGCACCGTCGTGCTGGCCCTGGCCGGGATTCTCGTGGCCAGGAAGCTGCTCCCCCATGTCGCCGACGGGCCGTTCGAGGAGATGGCCGACGGGCTACGGGTCGTCTACGAGCTCGTCTTCGCCCTCATACTGGCGTTCGTCATCGCCTCGGTCCTCGACACGCTCGCCGCGGCGGAGTCGACGGCAGGTGCCGAGGCCACCACCCTGGCCAACATCGCGAGGTCCACCCAGGGCTTGCCCATCGCGCAACGAATCCCGCTCGACCAAGCCCTGAACCAGTACGTCCACGCCGTCGTCGATGACGAGTGGAAGGCCATGAAGCAGGGACACGAGAGCCCGAGAGCCTCGGCCGCGCTGGAGACGCTTTACGCCCTCTACCAGTCCTACAGCCCGCCGCCGGCGGACGGACCGGAGGCGGTGTTCTACGAGCAGGCGGTAGGCGAGCTCAGTGAGGCTGCGTCCGCACGCCGGGACCGCCTGGCGTTGAGCGCGGCTGAGCTGCCCTCCCTGCTCAGGGTTGTGCTCCCATTCGGGGGGTTGCTCCTCCTCGTGGTCGAGTACCGGCCGAAGATGCAGTTGCGTCCGCAGCTCATCCACATGGGCCTGCTGGCCGCGGTGGTGTCCTTCTGTTATCTCCTGACCGTCGTGTTGGACTACCCGTTCGCGGGTGACATCGCTGTCGGCAACGATGTCTTCAAGCGGGGCACACTCGCGGGGTACTGGAGCACCGATCAGGCGCATGTCCTGGCTGCCGGCGAAAGGCGGGAGCGCATCTCTCCTGCGCAGCTGGCGGGCGTCTGGAACTCGGACTCCTTCGGGCTGATCGCCTTTCGGGTCGAGGGCGACGACGTGCGGGCCGTGTACCGGATCGGCCAAGGGAGCGTGGTCGCCCGCATCTCCTCCGACGGGCTACTGACCGGGTGGTGGTGCGATGCTCCGACACGTCGACCGTTGGACGACGCCGGCGACGTGGAGTGGACGCTGGTCAAGGGCGCCGCCGGTGAGGTCGCGTACGGACGTTGGCGCTACGGCTCCGAGGAGCCCTTCAAAGGAGGCTGGGACCTGAAGTGGATCGGAGGACCGGAGCCTCCGGACCTGGCGCCCCGGTTCGAGGATCCGACAACGTTTTGCCGGCATCCGTAAGTCAGTGGCAGGTGGGCAGATGACGCGATGTCCCCCGACCTTCGGGCCGCAGTCATGGTTGTCGCGGCCGTCAGCGTGATCTCGGGGCTCCTGGTCGCGACGCGTATGGAGGAGACCGTCCCGCCGGTGTTGGGACGCACCTCGGCTGGTCGACCGATGACGCCTTCGGCCGTCAACCGGTCGAGCAGCGGGGTGATACCTGGAGTGGTTAGGCGCCGCCGGGAGCGGAGATCGAGACCAGTCCTTCGGAGGCGGCGATGACCACGGCCT
>JANMRJ010000872.1:0-2021 GCA_031370985.1 Acidimicrobiales bacterium | reverse complement strand
CGCCGAACTTCATCCAGCAGATGTCGTCGCCGACCGTCTCGACGGCCCAGCCGGGAAGCGTGGGGACGAGCATGGCCAGGTTGGTCTTGCCGCACGCGGAGGGGAAGGCGGCGGCGATGTACTTGGCCTCGCCGGCCGGGTTGGTCAGCTTGAGGATGAGCATGTGCTCGGCCAGCCAGCCGTCGTCACGGGCCATGGACGAGGCGATGCGCAGGGCGAAGCATTTCTTCCCCAGCAGGGCGTTGCCGCCGTAGCCGGAGCCGTAGGACCAGATCGACCGCTCCTCGGGGAAGTGGACGATGTACTTGTTGGCGGCGTCACACGGCCACGCCACGTCGGCCTGGCCCTCGGCGAGGGGGGCGCCGACCGAGTGCAGGCAGGGCACGAACGCACCGTCAGCGCCCAGGCTGTCGAGGACCTTCTGGCCCATGCGGGTCATGATCCGCATGTTCACGGCCACGTAGGCCGAGTCGGTGATCTCCACGCCGATGTGGGCGATGGGGGAGCCGATGGGGCCCATGCTGAACGCCACGACGTACATGACGCGGCCCTTCATCGAGCCCCGGAACAGCTCGGTGAGGGTGGCCTTCATCTCCGACGGCTCACGCCAGTTGTTGGTGGGGCCGGCGTCGATCTCCTTGGCCGAGCAGATGAACGTGCGGTCCTCGACCCGGGCGACGTCGCCGGGGTCGGAGGTGGCCCAGAAGCTGTTGGGCCGCTTGGCGTCGTCGAGACGGGTCAGCGTGCCGCCGTCGACCAGCAGCCGGCACAGCCGGTCGTACTCCTCCTGGGAGCCGTCGCACCACTCGATGCGGTCGGGGTCACACAGCGCGGCCGTCTCCTCCACCCAGTCCAGCAAGCGCTGATGGATGGTGGTGGTGGGCGCTGCGGTCGCGGTCATGCGGTCATACCGTCCTTCCGTCTGGTCGGGAAGCGAAACCGGGCGTGCCCATGTCGACCTCGGAGCCCAGGCGGACTCGGCTGGCCCGACCGTCGTCATCAAGGTCGAAGACCACTCGTTGACCCTGACGGAGCATGCGGAACACCGAGCCGGTGAGGGCGTTGGGGGAGAGGTCGTATTCGGAGCGGTCGGTGTCGCGCATCACCACGCCCTCAGCTGTTCCCGGGTCGTAGGACTTGATGACTCCTTGCAAGAGCCCTCCTCGCGTGCGGATAGCGTGTGAGGTCTGACGTTATCTGAATTCGCCCTGATCGACCGCCTCCGCCATCGCCTCGTTGGCCCTGCGGGCCAGACCTGGGTGGGTGACGACGTGGCCGTGGTGCCGGCGCCGGCCGGGCCCATGCTGCTGGCCGCCGACGCGGTGGTTGCCGGCGTGCACTGCGACCTCGACCTGGTCGGTCTCGACGACATGGGCTGGAAGGCGTTGGTGGCCAACGTCAGCGATGTCGCCGCCGTCGGCGGTCGGCCCTGCTACGCCCTGGTGACAGTGGCCGGCCCCCTGGCGACGATCGACTTCGACCTGCTCTACGACGGCCTGATTGCCGCCGCCGATGCGTATGAGTGCCCGATCGTCGGGGGCGACCTGTCCTCGGCGCCGACACTGGTCGTGTCGGTGTCCATCGTCGGCGACGCCAGCGACCTACTCCAGCCGCCGGTGCTGCGCTCCGGCGCCCGGCCAGGCGACACGCTGTTCGTCACCGGCCCGCTGGGTTCCTCCGCCGCCGGCCTGGAGCTGCTGCGGAGGGGGCGGGTCTCCGAGGCGCCCGATCTGGCGTTGGCCCACCGCCGGCCCCGGGCGCGGCTCGACGAGGGGACCGCGGCGCGGGTGGCCGGGGCGACGGCGATGATTGACGTGTCCGACGGCCTTTCCGCCGACCTGCGCCACGTGGCGGCCGAGTCGGGTGTGGGCGTGGTGCTCGACCGGGTGCCGGTCGCCATTGGCGTCAGCCGGGTGAGCGACGACCCGGAGTTGATGGCCCTCGGTGGCGGCGAGGACTACGAGCTCCTCTTCGCCGCCCCCGACCCCGAACTGATCGAGCTGACGTTCGCGGCGCGGGGC